>PMBP01000218.1 GCA_003152975.1 Phycisphaerales bacterium
CCGTGGCAGGATAAGGCCGTGATCAAAACCTTCGGGGATCAAATTAAGAACGGCAGCAACCCCCCCGGTAATCCGGCCTATCTATTCGGCCCGGATGAGGGCGGTGATCTCTGTTGGTTTGTCCGCCATTATGTTCCCCGTACACCCCAGTCGGGAACCAATTTCTATCCGTTGCCGAAGTAGCCGAAGCTGATTTGCCAAAACGATGGAAGGGTGGTCCCATGAAACGATACGCCGGTCGATGGGTGGAATGGATTGTGGTCGCCGCATGCGTGGCGTTCGGGCTGGCGATATTGTTTCCGGCGGCGGGGATGGCGCGCGGANNAATGGGCTTATACCGAGGAGTGCGGAGTATGCCAATCTGCAATTTTGGCTGACCACAAGCAATTATAGCGGTCCATATAAAGATAACGCCTGGTGGGTGAATCCGCCGCACAATGCCGCAGGACTATTTACGGGCGACCCAATCCCCTGTTCGCTGGACGATGAGGACAATGGGATCCGAAGCGGCAAGCTGTATCCGTATGTGGGGTCGTCGGGGGCGTATCACTGTCCGGCAGACCGAACCTATTTGAAAACAACCAATCGGGGCGGCAAACGGAGTTATTCGATCGCCACCCTGATGCATGGGGAGATGCCCAACAGCACCGACTGCGCACACCAGTATGTTCAGATCAAGAGTCCCTCGACCAAGATGGTCTTTGTGGAGTCCACCGACGATCGCGGATGGAACCAGGGATCCTGGATGATGAACACGACACCTAATCCGCCGACCTGGATTGATCCGGTCTCCGGGTGGCATAATTACCGGGGCGGTCTGGGTTTTGCCGACGGCCATTTCGAACTTCATCTCTGGGTGGATTCCAGCACACGACAGATGATTGACGGCGGATGGTGGGCAGGGTCCCCGGGATTGGATACCGCCTATATGGCGAGTGTCTATTTTCCGAAGCGATAAGGAGTTGGCCCGATGAAGCGATGGAATGGGCGATGGTTGGAATGGATTGTGGTCGCCGGGTGCGTGGGGTTCGGGCTGGCGATTTTGTTTCCGGCGGCGGGGTTGGCGCGGGGATGGGGCAAGCTTGAGGTCTGCATGGCGAATGTGCATATCCTGGGTCGGGCGTGGCTGGCGTACGCGGAAAATAACGATTCCCAGATCGTGGGGTCTGCGACCTATGAAGCGGATGGTTGGCAGCAACACGGATATCCGGCATGGGCTCCTTCCGGTAGCCAAATCCGCGTGAAGAACTTTGTCGCTATGCCCCAGGATCAGAACGGAGTTTACCGAAACAACCTGGAAATCCAGGACGAGTATCGCGGCCTTCGTCGTGGGGGATTATGGCCCTATATTGAAACCGAACAGGTCTATCATTGTCCATCGGATTTTCGGTTTACCAAATCCCCGGCAAGCGGCGGCGCCGGCAAAGGTGGATATCGGTCGTATTCGATTGGCTGTCCCTATAACGGGTATGCGGTTGGAGAAGGATGGGCGACAGGGGAATATAATTATACGGTCTATCGGACGACGGAGATTATCAATCCCGAAGACAAGATCGTTTTTCTGGAAGAACAAGATCCCGATGGGTGGAATGTGAATACCTTCGATATTTTTCTTACTATAACCAACCGCTGGCCGGGCGACCCGCTGGCGATGGAACACAACCGGCGAAGCCAGTTCGGCTATGCGGACGGTCATGTAGCGGTGTACGCATGGAAGGATCCCACGAATTTGTTCGTCTTTGAAAACCATTTGAAGAACTCCCCGGCATATCTCTATGGGCCCAATGAGGGACAGGACCTGGCGTGGTTTGTGCAACATTATTTACCGGGGCCGATGCGGCGGTAAGTGCAGGCGAAGCTGCAGTACCAGTAGAAGCCAAGGAGAAATACTAAGCACGAAGCATTCATTTCTAAACAACTTTCGAAACACGGAAATGGCAATAACAAAATGAAATGGATTCCCGTATATGCGGGAATGATCCCGACAAACCGCGTCGGGACTGAGTCCCAAACAGCACGGGACTCAGCACGGGCACATGCCATTTTCTACGCGCAATGGGAATTACATCGACTGGAGGAGAGACAGGAGTTTTCGGTCGAGCTTGCGGCCGTGGAAGTCCTCGTAGGCGACATCGGCGCGTTCGGAGTCGAGAATGCCGAAGGTGCCGCGGAAATTCCAGAGGGCAAAGCCGATGTTGTGGCCCTTGAGGATATCCAGACAATCACGGAACCAGGCCAGGAAGACGGCGTGGGGCGTTTTGCTGTAGGCGCCGCATTCGCCGCAGTGGACGCCGATACCGCGGCGGGCCAGTCCGGCCCAGGGCTTGTAGAGTTCTTCGAGCCGGACGCGGTCCCATTGGTGGTTTTTCTTTTCGGGGTCGGGCCAGATCGGCTCGGCGAATCGCTCGCCGTTGACCCAACTGGCCTTGTAGTGGCTGATCTCCATTGGCTGGTAGCCGCGGGTGCTTTGGCCGATGCCCAGGTCGGCCAGTTCGGGGCAGGTCTGGTTTCCCCAACTGACTCCGTCGGCGATGATGAGCCGCTGGGGGTCGATATCGCGGATGGCTTTGGTGGCGGCGCGGACGACGCGGGAGTAATCGTCGCGGGTCATCTGGCCGCCATCGGGGGCGGGGGGCTCGTTGAGCAGGTCGAAGCTGACGAGCTTGGAGGCGATGCCCTTGTAGCGTTTGGCGAACAGGGCCCAGTGCCAGCAGAAGGCGTCCAGGGCGGACTGGTCCTTCCAGAGGTTGAAGGGCTCGGCGTCGTCGGGATTGACGCAGTAGCCCGGGCCGCGATGGAAATTGAAACTGATGTGGAGGCCGTACTTACGGCCCCAGTCGAGGACGGCGTCGATCTTGGCCAGCGACTCTTCCTTGACCTTGTACACATCCTTTTCGTCGGTCCAGAATTTGTAGGTCGAGGGCAGGCGGATGAAGTCGAAGCCCCAGTCGCGCATCCAGCGGAAATCGTCTTCGAGGGGGTTGCGGTCGGACCACTTGTTGAAGAAGTAGGTGAAGTTGAAGCCCTTCCAGCGGGGGAAGACCTTTTGTGCGGGGCCAGTCGCCGCGGGCTTGGGATCGGGACCCTTGAGTTCGACTTGCGCGCTGGCAGAACCGCCGACGGATGGGGCATCCGCCCCCAGGACCCGGCCGGTCAAGGCCGCCGAACCAAGGGCGGCGGCAGCGCGAAGAACTCTGCGGCGGTTTATGTTGTTCGACATGATCGGTCCTTTCGTCAGATTAATGCGTATTGGGGTGTTGAATGATGACTATTCTTTGACGAGCATGGGAGCGGCGACCTCTTTGGCTTTGGCCGGGCCGTAGAGGATCTCCACGAGCTTGAGGGCGAACTCCATGGCCGTACCGGGACCGAGACTGGTAATGCAGTTTTTATCGACGACGACGCGGGATTCGATCGAGGCCCTGGTGGAGCCGGTGAGTTGCTCGGCGAAGGCCGGATGGCCAGTGGCCTGGCGGCCTTCAAGCAGGCCGTGATATTGCAGTACCACCGCCGGCGAGGCGCAAATGGCCGCGTAAAGCCGGCCGTCCTTGTGCTGGCGGTGGAGCAGCAACGCCAGATCGGCGCTGTCGCGGAGGTGTTCGGCGCCGGGCATGCCGCCGGGCAACGCGATCAGGTCGAAGGTCAGGCGGGCACAGTCGGCGATGCGCTTGTCGGCGACGAGCGTGACGCCGCGCGATGCGACAATCTGCAGATCGCTCACCGAGGCGACGACCACTTCGGCGCCAGCCCGCCGGAGCACATCGATGATCGTTACCGCTTCGATTTCTTCGATACCGGAGGCGATCGGAACCAATACCGTCTTTTTCATGGCGACTTCCTTTTGACAAACCTGTCGATATTCTCACGGTCTTGCTGTAGTATTATACTCTACGGCGATCCTTATGGAACTGATGAAACAAGGAGCCACGACAATTTGGGCGGCCCCGGGGGGCCGGCCCTACCCTTTGCCGGAAATCGAAAGAATCGGAGTGAATGGACGATGGACATTGAAATCCTGACTTTCGGGGACAACTATATTTACTTATGCCGAACGGCGGACGGCGTCGCGTTTGTCGTCGATCCGGGGCAGGCAGCGGCGGTTCTTGCAGCCCTGAAGGCCCGCGGCGGACGGCTGACGCATGTTCTGCTGACCCACCATCACGGCGACCATACCGGCGGCGCAGCCCGGCTGCGGGAACAAACCGACTGTCATGTTGTCGGGGGTGACAGGGTTGAGGTGCCGGTGATTGACACGGTCGCCGCCGGGGGGGAGGAATTTGCGATCGGAGGCGTGCAGGTGCGGACGATCGCGACGCCGGGGCACACTTGCGATTCGGTATGCTACTTCCTGCCGGCCCAGCCGGGCAATCCGACGCCGATGGTCTTTACGGGCGATACGCTGTTTGTCGGCGGGTGCGGGCGGGTATTCGAATGCGACGCGGGGACGATGTGGCGGTCGTTGAACGATCTGGCCGCCCTGCCGGAGGAAACGCGGGTGTACTGCGGGCACGAATACACCGTGGAGAACTATCACTTTGCGACGAAGTTTTTCCCGCGCGACGCCGAGTATGCATGCAAGCTGGCCGAAGCGCAGGCGGCAGTCCGGGCAGGACGGCCGATGATTCCGTCCACTATCGCGGCGGAGAAGCGGGCGAATGTCTTTTTGCGGGCCGGTTCGGTCGAGTCGTTTGCCCACCTTCGCGGCCTGAAAGATCGTTTCTGACGGCCACCCTTCCTTGTGCTTTGNNGCGCAGAATTGACGATAATCTATTTTCATTTTTCCCACGGATCGTGTTGCCCCAACGAGCCACATTATGTAAATTTTCATGTACGGAACTGGCAGGACAAAATCGCGATGGACCGATAACAACAAGAGGAAACCAGCACGAACATGTTTTCCGAAGGGAGAGGTATCATGCGCAGTTGGCGGAGCAGGTTGTTGGGTACACTGATCGTGTACGCTGCGGGGTTCGCCACTGCGGTCTATGCCTTGGCACCTGCCGAGAGCGCGGGGGCCACACGGAAGCCAGGGACAAAGGCCACGGCCCCGGCGGACGAGTGGAAGGCACGCTCCGAGCAGTATGCCATGGCGGCGGGAGTTGGACTGCGACAGTTCGTTAGTTTCGCCGAGGAAAAAGCTCTCCAGGCAAGCGAGGCGTTACAGAACAAACTTGCCGAGAAGCAACGCGGTTCCGGGAAATAGCTTCACAGCCGATTTCCGGAGTCGTTCAAGGCCCTGGGTGCAGGGTCGTCTCCCGGCCGGTCGATCCGCTGGATTGCCCGGCCGGTTGCTTTGCGCCGGGACAATCAGGATCAGGAAAGGAGGATTTTGACGAACTCGTCGAGGACGCGACGGGGTTCAGGGGCGAGCGGATCGGACCAGGCGGCCAGGTCGTCTTCGCCGGCGGGATTTACGATCCGGAATGGATAGGATTGGGACTGCAGGATTTCGTCGTAGGCGGCGCGGGCGCGCTCTTCGATTTTCTCAGGAGGGTCTTCGGCACGGCGGTTCAGTTTGCTGAGCATTTCCTCCTCCACGACTTGCCGGGGGCTTAGGCCGCGGAATTGGCTAAGCCGCTCGATTTCTTCCAATGACATCGGGAACAGGAAGATTCGCTTGAGGTCGATCGTCCAACGGTCCTGGCAAGCGATCCAGTCGGCCAGCCGGCCAGCCAGGCCGGGGTGGATCTCGGCGAGGATGCGGTCGTGATGGGCTAGACGATCTTGAAGCAGGTCCAGGTCGATCGCCTGGATTTCGCTGCGGATGGGGGCCATGAGGAATCGGTTCGTATCCAGATCCACAAACCAGCCGCGCGGCATGAAAAAATAATCCACGCCATGAACTTCCCATGCGTTGCGATCCTTTTTGAAACGGGGCTGGCGCGTGGTACAGAGGGTCAAGTCGGCAAACGGCAACTGGGGATACAGACGCCGAAGGGCTTTGAGCAAGGAGCCCTTTCCGACGCAACTTGGGCCGGAGAGGATGATGATTTGTTTGGGCGGTGACATAACAACGGTCAGACGGTCTGCCCTGCCGCCGGGGCATCGAACAGATCCATCAGCCACAGAGGACTGACCGACTGCAAGAGGAAGGGCATGGCGTTGGACCACTGGCGGCATTTATCGAGGATGTCGCTGTCGCTGGTCAGGACAATTCGATCTGTGTCGGCCAACTGCTTGTCGGGGCTTTGGGCCAGCTCGACTTTCCAGGTCCATCCCTTTTCCCGCGCGGTCTGCTCGATGAGGGTCTTGAGGCGGCCGGAATTGGAGACGGGGCGATCGAACAGCCAGAGGACATCCTGGATGCCGATGCCCGCGAACAGTTCGCCGATACGCCCGATGGCGGGGATGGTTTCGCTGACGCGGTGGTAGGTCCCGTGCAGGCCGGCCAGATCGCGGAGGCAGCCGTCGCGGCCGCGGAAGATCGCGCCGCCGGCCAGGGCGGCCTCAAGGGTGATGAGCTGGTTGTAGCCGTCAAGGGCAATGGCCTTGCCGGGAAGGTCGTAGAAGGATATGGCCGACTGGCGGCGATGGGTCCGCTGCTGGTCCGAACAGGCCGACCGCATGACTGCCATCCGCTGGCGGGCCGTCAAGTTGAAGTGATCGCCGACGAGCTTGAGGGAGCCGGCGGGAGGATAGTCTTTGGTCAGCAGGAGGGAATAATCGGCGACGGCGACTCGGAGAGAAGGCAAGATTCCGGAGTCGAAATCCAGACGATCTTCCGGATGCGGTCCGCGATGCGTTCGTTTATCCGGCATGGATTATCCTGTTTCCTGCACCCTGCCGTTCACTCAACAGGGTATCACTCGATCCCTCGTGTGTTCCCCCGCCGGGTGCTTGGGCGGGTCGGCTTTCGGGCCGGGGCTGTATCATTCGCTGGCCTATTGGGGGCGATTGTGGGATTGGAATCGGCGGGCGTATTGGCGTCGGCCGGCCCCTGTTCGGGAGCGAAACCCTTTTCCTTGGCGGTCTTGAGGGCATCCCACTCGACCTTGAGCTTATCCATCACGGCGGGAGACTCTTCCTTGCTCATGGACTCCAACAGCGCCAACAGCTTATCCACTTCGGCTGCCGCGGCAGGCCCCTTGAGCGATTTCCAGCCCTGGAACTGCTTGACGACGCCCTCGGCATACAGGTCCACATCGATGGCCATCCGGGGATTGTATGCCTGCGAACCTGAAAACAGCTCGGCGGTCAGGGTCTTGGCGAAGGTGGGATCCTGCTGCACGAGCGGATCCATGATTTCCTTGGCCTTGGCATTGACGGCTTCGACCAGATCAGTCTTCTTGATGCGCTCAGCCAGCATCAGCTTGGTATAGAGCGTCAGCAACTGCTCTTTGACGATATCGGCGGCAAATCTCTTGGAACCGCGGCCGGCCAGTTTTTCGTATTCGGCGATCGACAAGTCGCACCGTTCGATGCCCTTGGCGGCCAACTCGGCGATGGTTTTTCCCATCGACGCCGACAGATCCTTGACGGCGGGAGCCATATCCTCGGGGAATAGGGGCGAACATGCCGCAACCCGGCCCAGAAGAGCGGCCTGGAACCCGACGGCCTGGTTGATCGTCTGGGCGGCCTCATATTGGGCGTTGGCCACGCGGGCGGCGGCATAATCGGCCGTTTCGCGGGAGCCGGCGGCCTGATAATCCTCCAGACCGCTATCCAGAACGGCGAGGATCTCGCCGGTCGATTTGGAATAATTCTCCTGGGTACTCTTGAAATCGCCCAACAGCCAGGAGATCCGCTCTTTGCATTGGGCGATCTGCTTGTCGGTGTCGGTCAACTGGACCTTGATAGTCTTGAGATTTTCAGAATCTCGAATGGCCTTAATCTGGGCTTGGACGGAGGCGATCTGGGCCTGGATCGTCTGGACCTGCGGCTTGACGATGGCGATGTCGCTATCGATTTGGGCGACTTGGTCGGTCTTGTCCTGAACCTCGATATAGAGGTGCTTCTTGGACAGCAGCAAGTCGTAGCCCTCCTGCTGCATCTTGAGCTTCTCGTCGCCGGACAGGGAATCGGCCTTCTTGAGCCGTTCTTCGCCCTGAACCTGAAGGGCATTTCCCTTCTGTTGGAGCTGATCGCGAAGCTGGGTCCGTTCGGATTTCTGTTGTTCCAGTTTTCCGAGGCGATCGGTTACCACGGCCACCTGTTCGTTCAAGGCCGGATGACCCCCTTCGCCGGCTGTCAGGGTCTTTTCGAGCTGGACGACCTTGGCCTCGGTCGTTTTGATATGCGTTTGGAGTTCCTCGCGGTCGATTTCCAGCCGACCCAGTTCACGGAGTTTTCGATCCAGTTCGGTCAGGGCGGCTTTGGCCGGGGGGTCAAACCGAATCAGGCCAAGGCGAATCTGAACCGCCTGAGTCCAGGCCAAGTCCCCGCTGACGATGGATGCGGCGGCCTTTGCGGATCCGGCATTCTTCAGGGTATTCTGTATCCGTTGACGATTCTGAGCATGAGCCGCCGCCAGATCCACGATCGTGATCTTCGGCGGAGCGCCGTCTTTCTCCTCAATCGTCAATTGAGGGGTCTCAGAGGCGGCTACGACGGCCTGGCGGCTCTGCTGATGCGCCTGCCGGGCGGCTTTATTCTGGGGATTGTCCGAGCATCCCCACAGCCCGCAAGCCATTACCGCAATCGCAATACCTGTTATAATCCGACAATCGTTGGTCCATCGCACGGGTCTGGTCTCCATAATCTATGATTTCTCCGGCCATTGTAGGGAGCTGGGGACCGTATTGTCAAGGATATTACGGCCGGGTTTTTCTCAGACAAACCGTTGACGCTCGGTCCGGCTTTCCGGTAAGATACACACTCATCCCCCCTTGATGCTGACGGGTTGCCACCCGGGGGTAGAATTGTTAAGCTTGACCTGACTTATCGGACGATAAAAGACTATGCGGAAACTGGGTATCTTGACCATGGTGGTGATCGTGTCGGCGGTCTTGGCCTGCCAAGGGAGCAAACCGCGCGATGTCCGATTGGATCGGCCGGCGATTTATGACAAGCCGGTGGGGGATCTGGCACGCGTTTTCCAGTATGAAGCCGTAGCGGTTAAGGGATATGGTCTTGCCGGATCCCTGCCGGGCACCGGAACCGGCGAGTGCCCCCCGGCCCTGAGGACCGCCCTGATCAGTTATATTCGAAAGCAGCTCCCCAAAACCAGCCAGATGAACCCGAATGAATTGATCGACAATAAGAATACGGCCGTGGTGGAAATCTACGGGATTATTCCCCAGTTTGCGTCCAAGGGCGACACCTTCGACCTGATGGTCCGATCGATTCCCCGGACCCAGACCACCTCGATCCGGGGCGGACGGGTGTACACGGCCGAGTTGAAGGAATTGTCGCGCTTCATCATGTACGACCAGTTCATCAAATCCCTCGCTCGCGCGGAAGGGCAGATTTTCACGGACGATTTCGGTGGCGCGCCCTCGGACGAAAAGNNGTTCGGATTTCCCTGGTTCTGAAGGAGCCGAATTATTATACGGTCAACGCGATTCGCAACCAGTTGATCCAGCGATTCGGTCCCAAGACCGCCAAGGCCCTTTCCCCGTCCGAAATCGAACTGACGGTTCCGGAATTGTACCAAAACCGCAAAGACAAATTTCTTCAGTTGGTCGCGCGAACCTACTTGGTGGAGAATGAACCGTCGCTCCTGGAACGGGTTGGTATCCTGGCGGAAGCCCTGAGGACCGGTCCGGACAAGACCTCGGCCGAGTTGGGATTGGAATCGATCGGCAAACAGTCCTTGTTTGCGTTGGGCGAGATGTTGTCCAGCCCGGACGAGGCCGTTCGATTCCACGCGGCCCGCTGCATGCTCAATATCGGTGACGACCGCGGGCTGGACATCCTGCAGACGATTCTCGGCAATCCGCAATCGGCGTTGCGGCTGGAGGCCATCGCTGCCGTGGGGACCGGAGCGCGAAAGGCCGACGCCTCGCGGATTCTGAGCCGGTCGCTGGGAGACGCAGCATTCGAGATCAAATTGGCGACGTATGAGCAACTGGCGCGCATCGGGGATATTCGGGTCACCCGCAAGCTGATCGGGGGCGAGTTTTTCGTAGACACCGTCGCTTGCCCGGGACCGAAGGCGATCTATATATCCCGGAAAGATTTTCCCCGGATCACGCTGTTCGGCGGGGATATCCCCTGCGAGAAGAATGTGTTTGTGGAAATTCTGAACCGGCGGTTGACCGCCAATGCCAGGCCCGGCGACCCCTACCTGTCGCTGATTCGGATCCATCCGTCGTTTCCCCGACCGATCGGACCGATTCAGGCGAAATACGATACACTGGACATCATCCGGACGGTCTGTGAACAGCCGGATGCCGGGAGCAAGCCGGGAACCCGGCCGGGACTGGGCGCTTCGTATTCGGACATCGTGCTGCTGCTGGACCGGATGTGCCGATTGGGCGCGATCCGTGCGGAATTTCGCCTGGGCCCGATGACGGAAGCGACCCAGCTTCAGCCGGCGTCTGTACCGGTGCCCGATCCGGCTATTCCGGCCGCAGAACCGGCCGGAAAGCCCCAAACACCCCAGAATCAAGGACGATAACCTTTCACCACGGAAGACAGGGATGAAACTCGACAAAATCGTACTCAATGGCTTTAAAAGCTTTGCGGATAAAACGGAATTCACCTTCGACCAGAGAATCACGGGGATCGTCGGTCCCAACGGTTGCGGAAAAAGCAACATTGTCGATGCGATGAAGTGGGTGCTGGGCAACCAAAGCCCCAAGTCGCTGCGCAGCGGGCAGATGACCGACGTGATTTTCAGCGGGTCCAGCAGCCGCAAGCCCAGCGGATTGGCGGAGGTGTCGCTGTCGTTTTCCGACATGCGCGGGCTGGGCCTCGATCAGGACAACCTGGACATCACCCGTCGCCTGTACCGCAGCGGCGAGAGCGAATACCTGATCAACAACAAGGTCTGCCGGCTTCGGGATATCCGCGAACTGTTCATGGACACCGGCGTGGGCGTCAGCGCCTATTCGATCATCGAGCAGGGGCAAATCGACCAGTTGTTGCAGGCCTCGAAGGTGGACCGGCGCGTGATCTTTGAAGAGGCCGCGGGCATCAGCAAGTTCAAGGCCCACAAGAAGGAGGCCCTCCGCAAGCTCGAACGGACCGAGCAGAATCTGCTGCGTCTGGCCGACATCGTCGGCGAGGTGCAAAAGCAGCTCCGCAGCACCAAGCTGCAGGCGGGCAAGGCGCGAAGCTACCTGAGCTATACCGAACGGCTCAAGGAGTTGCGGGTGAACTATTCGCTGGCCGAATACGACAAGATCGTCACGCAAACCCGCCAGAAGAACGCGGCGCTGGCCGAGCAACAGGAACGATTCGGCGCCGTCGCCGCCGAAGTGGCGCGGTATGACGCCTCGCTAAGCCAGATGCGATCGACGCTGATGGAATCGGAAGGCCAGATCAACCGTTGGGACAGCGCGTTGATCGCGGCCCGCAGCAAAATCGAACAGCAACTGGACCGCATCGGCACGCTGAAGGCGCGGATGGAGGAACTGGCCGGGCGCAAGAAGACGGCCTCCGAGCAGATTCGGACGCTGGCGGGGCAGTCGCGGCAGTTGACGGAGGACCTGACCCGTTCGGAAACCCACCTGCGGGACAACGAGCAGATCCTGGCCTCCAAGCAGGAGGCGCTGCTGGGACTGGAAGACCGGATGCACAAGATCCAGACCGAACTGAGCCGGATCGACGCGGACCTGGAGGACGAAAAGTCGGGGATCATCGACCTGGTCCGGCGGACCGCCCAACTGCACAACGAGATTCAAAGCTTAAGCCATTACCGCAACAACCTCAACGGCCAGAAGGACCGGCTCAGCGGCCGGGCCAGCATCGTCGAGCGGCAATTGGCGGAATTATTGACAGATAAAGCACAGTACCAAGCCAAGCTGTCGGATATCGTGGCGGTGCTGGACGATTTGCAGCGTAACCTCGAGGCCAAGCGCGGCGAGATGGCGGCGATCGACGGCCGGCAGGCCCAGGCCTCCGAGCAGATCGCCCACGAACGGGCGCACTACAGCGGCCTGTCGAGCGAGCGAAAAGTCCTGGGGGATATGGAGGCCAAACGCGAGGGGCTCAGCGAAACGCTCAAGGCCATCCTGCAGGCCCGGTCCGAAAGCCAGGGCCAGCGCTACGGGTACATTGAAGGCATCATCGCCGACCTGCTCGGCGCGGCGCCGGACCAGGCCGGGATCGTCGAGGCGGCCCTGGAGGGCTGCACCGATATGCTGGTGGTCAACCGGACAGGCGCGTTTTTGGAGGATTCCCAGTTGCAGTCGCAGTTGACCCATCGGGTCGGCGTGTTGTGCCTGGATCGGCTCGAGCCCTTTGTCGATTTGGCGGACCTTTCGAACGAAGCCGGGGTGCTGGGCCGCGTCGTGGAATCGGTTCGCTTTGACAGCGCATATGCCGTGCTGGCATGGAACCTGCTGGGTCGAACCCTGTTGGTGGATTCGGTGGACACGGCCCTTCGGCTGGCTTCTCGGCTGGGAACCAGCTATCGGTTCGTGACCCGCCAATCGGAGGTCGTCGAAGCCGACGGTTCCGTGCGGGTGGGGCCGATGCGGCAGGCGACGGGGCTAATCTCCCGCAAGAGCCGGATCCAGCAACTGGACCAGGAAATGGCGATGGCCCAACACCAGATGCGGGAATTGGAGAGCCAGCAACAGAAGAACACACTCGAAAACGAGCATCTCGCCCGGCTGTGCAAGGACTTCCGCACCTCGATTTACGAGGCCAACACCGAGAAGGTGGACTCCGAGTCCCGCCTGCGATTGATCGAGCAGAATGTCAAACGGCTCACGGAAGAGCAGCCCGTCGTCGCCGGTGAAATCCAGATGCTGGAAGAAGAGATTTCCAAATCCGTCCAGCGGGAACACGACTCCAAACAGAAACTCGATGAACTCGAACAGATCAACGCCCAGCGAGCCGCCCGCATTCAGGAACTGCAGGCCATTCAGGAACGGCATCGGGCGCTGCAGAACGATCAGTCGGCGGTGCTGACCGAGTTGAAGGTCGAGCTGGGCCAGTTTACCGAGCAACAGAAAGCGATTCGTCAGCGGCTGGCCGGACTGCAGAGCCAGTTGCAGCAGGCGCGGTTGGCCGCCGAGTCGGCCCGGGCTGAGGCCGCCGGCTGCGACGAGCAGACCCTGCAGGCCGAACGGAGTATTCTGGCGGCCGAATCGCGGGCCAGCGAACTGTATGGCGAGATGGAAAAGGCCCAGCAGGTCAGCCGGCAGTTGCACCGAGAAGTCCAGCGGTTGAACGAACAGCAAAGGGAGTCCGAACAGATTCTGCGGCAGCGCCGTGCCGAACAGGCCGAGGTCGAGCAGTTGATGCATCAGGCCCAACTCGAGCTGGGCCAGTTGCAGGTGCGGGACGAGGACCTTCGCCAGCGGGTCCGCGATGAACTGCAGATGGACCTGGTCGAGGCCTACCAGAATTACCACCAGCAGCAGATCGACTGGGACCAGGTCCGCGACGAGATCAGTTCGCTCAAGGACAAGATCGAGCGGCTGGGCAATGTGAATGTGGACGCCATCCAGCAGCAAGACGAGCTGGAAAAGCGGAATGAATTCCTGACCCAACAAGTCGAGGACCTCAACCAGAGCAAAAAACAACTCGAGCAGCTCATCGAGCGGATCAACACGGAAAGCCGCGAGAAATTCATCGTGACTTTCGAGCAGGTCCGTACCAACTTTCAGACGCTGTTCCGCAAGCTCTTCGGCGGCGGCAAAGCGGACATCGTTTTAGAGAATCCGGAGGATGTCCTTGAGAGCGGCATCGAGATTATCGCCCGCCCGCCCGGCAAGGAAACCCGCAGCATCTCTCTGCTCAGCGGCGGCGAAAAAACGATGACAGCGATCAGTCTGCTGTTTTCGGTCTTCCGCAGCAAGCCCTCGCCTTTCTGTTTCCTCGACGAGGTGGACGCGGCACTGGACGAGGCCAACAACGAGCGGTTNNAGTTCGTCATCGTCACGCACTCCAAGCGCACGATGGGAATCGCGGACATGCTCTACGGGATCACGATGCAGATGCAGGGCGTCAGCAAAAAGATCAGCGTACAATTCGAACCGCAGGATTCATCTTCGGATGCGGCCGCATAACGACGCAACGAACTGAGGGAATCCGGAGACGACCATTCAGGATGGATTTCGCATGCCGCAAACGGTACAAGCGCATACTCTGACGAACGGAATGACCCTGCTCGGCGAGCCGATGGAGCATGTCCAGTCCGTTGCGTTCGTGTTTTTGGTGCCCTGCGGGTCGGCGCGGCTGCCGAAGGACGCCAGCGGGGCCGGCAATGTTCTGCTGGACTGGCTCTATCGCGGGGCTGGCCCGCGCAACAGCCGACAGCTTATCGACGCCCTGGACGGCCTGGGGCTGCACCGCAGTTGTTCGATCACTTCGCATCACCTGGTCTTTGGGTCGTCGCTGGAAGCGGGCAACCTGGCGGCGGCACTGGAACTGAACGCCGACATCCTGCTCCGTCCCCGGCTCGACGAGGACCAGTTCGAACCGTCCCGGCAACTGGCTTTGCAGGAACTGGAAGGACTGGAGGATGAGCCCCGCCAGAAAGTGATGACCCTGGTTCAGGAGCAGTTTTATCCCGATCCTTTGGGGCGTCCATCGTTGGGCCGAAAGGACGACTTGGAGAAGTTGACGACCGTGCGGCTTCGGGACATCGTCAACCGTAGTTTTCATCCGGCCGGAGGGATGTTTGCCATCGCGGGCCGCTACGATATTGGTGCGGTTTGTCGACAGTTGGAATCCTTCTTTGGCACTAAACCGAC
>PMBP01000464.1 GCA_003152975.1 Phycisphaerales bacterium
GGTCGGCTCGTCGAAGATGATGATCCTCGCCCCGCTTCCCAGCGCCTTTGCGATCTCCACCAGTTGCCGCTGCCCCGGCGACAGCCGTTCCACCGGCGTGTCGGGACTCGTTTCCAACTCCACCGCCGCCAGCATGTCCCGCGCCATCGAACGGGCCTTGCGCCGGTCGATCAGTCCGGCCGTCGTCGGAAACGAACCAATCAAGAGATTGTCCGCGATGCTCAGGTTCGCCAGCAGGTTCAGCTCCTGGTGAATGAATGCGATCCCCGCCCGCGCCGCTTCCGAGGGATCGGCCGGAACAAACTCGCGACCGTCGAGGAGCATCCGCCCTTCCTCCATGCGGTATACGCCACCCAAGAGGTTCATCAAGGTGCTCTTGCCAGCGCCGTTTTCACCGACCAGCCCCGTAACCGTCCCGGCTTCGATCGACAGGTTGATGTCGTGCAGTACCGGCACCGCGAAAAAGTGCTTGCCAATATGCTCAAATTGCACAATCGCCAGTCCCATCTCGTTCCCGACTTCACTCCAATCACCATGAATCTTTTTGTCATTCCGACGAAAGCCGGAATCCACATTGTTTTGAATTTTCCTTTTGTGCTGTTCGAATTTGTTTAGAATTTCTTCTGTCTCCATCCATCCAGCATCGCCGCGACCGCGATCGCTGCGCCCTTGACGATGTTGACCGTGTAATAACTCAAGTTCATCTGGTTGAGCGCGTTGGACAGCAGCACGAAAAACAGCACGCCGAACATCGCCCCGCTGACCTTGCCCCGCCCTCCGAATAAGCTGATCCCGCCGATGACCGCCGCGGCGATGATATCCAGCAGCATCCCCTCTCCCAGAGTCGGCCGCGCGTTGCCCAGCCGTGCCGTGTAGAGGACCGAACCTACGGCCGCACAGATCCCGCTGAGCATATAGGCCGCGATCGTCACCTTGTCTGTCGGTACTCCCGACACCTGCGACGCCTGTCGATTAATCCCAACGGCATAAAACCATCGCCCCCAGATCGTTCGCGTCAAAAACACCTGCGCGACCAGCGCCAACGGCGCCGCCACAAACAGCGAATACGGCAACAGGACCGCCGTCCCCCGCTCCAACGCGACCCGGCACGCGCCGCCTGTGCCGATCGCGACAAATCCCGCCGGCAGGTCGCCGATATTTTCCGATCGCGTCGCGTAGATCGCCAACCCGCCGAAAAAAAACATCGCGATTAGCGTCACCATAAACGGCGGCATCTTCCCTTGGGTTACGGCCAGGCCGTTGGCCAGTCCGATGACCGCNNCATCGCCGCGATCGCCGCCGGCGGCGCCCACGCCGATCCCGAAAGGGGTCCGCCCTGTTCGGTCAGTACCGTCCCCCACAGCGAATTGGCGGCGAACAATGCCGGATCCAGCCGCGTGGTCATGATCATCCCGCCGACGACACTGGTGAAGGCCATCACCGCAGTCTGCGACAGGTCGATCCCGCCGACGATCAGCACGAACATCTGCCCGATCACCAGCGTCAGCAGCGGCCAGGCATTCGACAACAGGTTGGTCACATTCCGCACCGACCCCGTCCCCGGATAGAACACGCACAGGATCCCGAACAACCCCAGCGTCAGGACCAGGATAAACGCATCCGATCTCACCAGCGTATCTATTATCCGAAAACCCAAACCGCGATTTTGTTCCAACGCTTTCATGGCGAATTCAACAACTTGAAATTGAAATTACCTCTTGTCTTCCGGCAGGATCAGATAGCCCCACATCTTCTTGGCCATCTCAACCTTGTTCTCCTGCGTGAGGGCAAAACCGGGATCTCCGATCCATTGTTCAGGCGTATTGTCGCCTTTGGCGATCGCCGCCAGCAGTGCGTCGATCAGCATCTCGGCCTCGACGATCATGTCTTGCACGCCCGTGACATCGACGAATCCATCTTTCATCCACAGCCACGCCCGCGAGTCGCCATCCAGTCCGCCGAGAATCACATGCCCCGGATCGCCGATCGGTTTCCATTNNCCGCCGAGGATAACGTGGCCAGGCTCCCCGATCTTTTTGTAGCGGCCCGCCGCCTTGAGAGCGGAGGTGATGGACGGGAACAAAAAGTCCGACGAGGTGAAAATGAAATCAACCTTTGGATTGGCCTGGATCGCGGCCTCCAGATTCGCCAGCGTCGTTGCTGCATCCCACTTGGTCGGCACCTCGATGGGCTTTTCAAATAATTCCGGATTTCGATTGATCACTTTCATGAATCCATTCTTCCGGCCTATCGCATTCTGATCGCCGAGGTCCCCGACCAAAATCAGCGGCGTCATCTTGCGGTTGAGCTTTTTCGCCTCTTTGGCCATGTACTCCACCGCGTCTTCCGCGATCTTCTCATTATCGGCCACCACCACCAGCGCCGGCTTGCTCTTGTCAGCCGGCGGACGATTGTAGATCCCGATCGGAACTCCCGCCTGATTCGCCTCGCCAATGATTGTTAGCGCGCTTTGCCCATCCTGCGGAATGATCAAAATTCCGTCAACCCCCTGCGCGATAGCATCGCGAATCTGCTCCAACTGTTTGTTGGCGTCTTGATTTCCATTCCGCTCCAGGACCTTGACCCCCTTGGACTGGAGTTTTTCGACGATCGCCTTGTGAGCAGCGACCCAGGCCTCGGTCTCCAGATCCTGGAAGCCAAAGCAGATAGTGACCTTTTTGCCGCCGGCTATTTGTGCATCTGACATTGACGGTTGAGTGCTACCTTTCTTAGAACAGCCACTAACAACGAGGATAGAGAAAATGAATGCGACCCAAAGAATCCTGTATGCAAACCTTTTCATGACA
>PMBP01000365.1 GCA_003152975.1 Phycisphaerales bacterium
GAAATCCCATGGAGACAGATAGCCGGGATGCGGGACAAGCTGATTCACTTTTATTTCGGCGTGAACTATCAACTGGTTTGGGAAGCCATTCAGGGAGAATTGCCAAGACTGAGGGACAGCATTCAGTCGATTCTTGTGCCAGCTTGTGAGGGTCCTTCGATGCAGAAACGCAAATTGGGAAACAGCGATCTGGAGCTGACGGTGATCGGGCTGGGGACTTGGGCGATCGGCGGATCGTGGGAGTACGGCTGGGGTCCGCAGGAGGACGCCGATTCGATCGCGACGATCCGCGCCGCGTTGGAGCAGGGGATCGACTGGATCGACACGGCCCCGGCCTATGGCTGCGGGCATTCGGAAGAGGTGATCGGATTGGCGCTGAAGGGGCTGGCGCGAAAGCCGCTGCTGGCGACCAAATGCGGGCTGGGGTGGGATTCGCAGCGGCGCAAGGTCAACTGTCTGGACCGCAAGGCGATCCTGGCCGAGTGCGACGCGAGTCTGCGGCGGCTCGGCGCCGATGTGATTGACCTGTATCAATTGCACTGGCCCGTTCCGGATAATCAACTCGAAGAGGCGTGGGACGCGATGGCGACGGTTCAGCGGCAGGGCAAGGTGCGGTACCTGGGGGCGTCGAACTTCACGACCGCCCAGCTCGATCGTGTCGCGAAGATTCATCCGCCGGTCTCGATGCAGCCGCCGTATAGCATGTTGCAGCGGGGCGCCGAACAGGAGATGTTTGGATACTGCACGCGGCACGGGATGGGAGTGGTGGCCTATAGCCCCANNCCTCGCTCCAGCCGCCCTACAGCATGCTCAAGCGCGGCGTTGAAAGCGAGCTACTGGCCTATTGCGCCGCCAACCAGATGGGAGTGGTGGCCTATAGCCCCATGCAGAAGGGGCTGCTGACGGGCAAGTACAATCCGCAGACCGTCGCGCAGATGGCCCCGGACGATCATCGCCATCGCGATCCGAATTTTCACGGGGCGCGGCTGGAGGCAAACCTGCGGTTAGTGGAGCGGTTGCGGCCAATCGCCGAGCGAAATGGCCGGTCGTTGTCGCACCTGGCGATCGCGTGGGTCCTGCGTCGGGCGGAGGTGACGGCGGCCATCGTCGGGGCGCGAAAGCCCTCGCAGATCAACGAGACCGTCGGCGCCGGAGACTGGATTTTGAAACCCGGCGAGATCGACGAAATCGAACAGTATCTTGCGGAGTGTCAATAAAATACCTGGCACCTTTATTGCGGGATATTTATGGCAGACAATAGCATTTATACAAGTCCGCTGGTCGAGCGCAACGCATCGAGGGAAATGGCCGAGATCTTTGGGCCGGCGCGGAAGTTCGGGACCTGGCGGCGAATCTGGCTGGAGCTGGCCAAGGCGGAAAAGAAACTGGGCCTCGATATCAAGCAGACGCAGATCAACCAGATGGCCCAGCACCTCGACGATATCGACTACGACAAGGCCCGCAAGTACGAGTCCAAGTTCCGCCACGATGTGATGGCCCATGTCTATACCTTCGGCGATACGGCGCCCAAGGCGGCGCCGATCATTCACCTCGGCGCGACCAGTTGCGATATTGGCGACAACGCCGACCTGATCCTGATGCGCGACGGCCTGCGAATCATCGCGGGTAAACTCGCCTGTTTGATCGACCGGCTCGGTAAATTCGCCAAACGCTATCGCGGACTGCCAACGCTGGGATTTACGCACTATCAGCCAGCACAACTGACCACCGTCGGTAAGCGCGCGACGCTGTGGTGCTATGACTTCGTGCAGGACCTTCATGAAATCGAGCGGCGGATTGCAGAGCTTCCGATGCGCGGCATTCAGGGCACCACCGGCACGCAGGCATCGTTCCTGGCCCTGTTCGACGGCAAACATGCCAAGGTCCGCAAGCTCAACGAGCTGGTAATCCTGGCCTTCGGTTTCGCCGAGAGCTGCGCGGTGACCGGGCAGACCTATCCGCGGAAGATCGACACGATGATCGTACAGGCCTTGGCACTGGCGGGGCAGTCGGCCCATAAGATGTGCAACGATATCCGGTTACTCGCCAATCTCAAGGAGCTGGAAGAGCCGTTCGAGACCTCGCAGATCGGCTCGTCGGCGATGGCCTNNCCTACAAGCGCAACCCCATGCGGTGCGAGCGGGCGACCTCGTTGTCGCGGCTGGTGATGACTTTGGCCGCGAGCCCGGCGATGACGGCCTCCGTGCAGTGGCTCGAACGGACGCTGGACGATTCGGCCAACCGCCGCGTGGTGATCCCCGAGGCATTCCTGGCGACCGACGGCATCCTGGAGATCCTGATCAACATCGCCGAGGGGCTGGTGGTCTATCCGCACACAATCGCCGCGCACATCGCCGCCGAGCTGCCGTTCATGGCCTCGGAGAATATCCTGATGGCTGGCGTTCAGGCCGGTGGTAACCGGCAGGACCTCCACGAGCGGATCCGCGCGCACTCGCAGGCGGCGGCCGAGCAGGTCAAACGCTTCGGCAAGCCCAACGATCTTATTGCGCGGCTCAAGACCGACCCGGCCTTCGCGAAAGTTAATCTCGCCCGCGTGATGAACGCCAAACAATACATCGGTCGCGCCGATCGGCAGGTGGATGAGTTCATCGCCGAACGAGTCGCGCCGATCCGAAAGAAGTACCGCAAGCAACTAAACCAGAAAGTACAACTGAAGGTGTAAGTTTTTTGTCCCATCAATCGGAGAATGGATTGTGACCAAGACAGAACTGGCCCGACGGGTCAAGGAAACGGCGTATCTGGAAGGCGACTTTATTCTGCGCAGTGGCAAGCGGAGCAAGTATTACCTCGACAAGTACCTCTTCGAGACGCATCCGGACATCCTGCGGGCGCTGGGGCAGGAGTTTGCGCGGCGGATGACGGCGGATGTAACGCTGATCGCCGGGGCCGAGCTGGGCGGGGTTGCGCTGGCAGCCGCGACGGCGATGGAAAGCGGCAAGCCGTGGATCATCGTCCGCAACAGCAAGAAGGACTACGGCACCGGCAAGCTGATCGAAGGCACGCTCAAGAAGGGCGATGTGGTGCTGCTGGTGGAGGACATCGCCACCACCGGCGGGCAGGTTCTCGAAGCGGCCAAGGTGATCACCGAGGCCGGGGCGACCGTCAAGAAGATCGTCGCGACCATCGACCGCAAGCAGGGCGCCCGCGAGAACATCGAAAAGGCCGGCCATGTCTTCGAGAGTCTGCTGACCAAAGAAGACCTCGGCATCAAAGACTAAACACGATGAGCATTTTCGAAATCATCATGCTGGTTTGCTTTGGGGCGGCCTGGCCCTTCAGCATCTACAAATCATGGACGGCCCGGTCGTGCGCGGGCAAGAGCGTGATTTTCCTGTACATCGTCGTGATCGGTTACCTGTCGGGCATCACCCACAAGATCCTCTACAGCTACGACGGCGTGGTTTTTCTGTACGGCCTGAACCTGATGATGGTGCTGGCCGACATCGGCCTTTATTACCGCAATCGATGCCTGATGCGGGCGGCGGTGGGGAGCTGATATGGAAGGTTTTCAACTGCTGTGCGATATCAGCGAGCTCAATCACCTGTTCCGCGACAGCGTCAGCGTGGAGGGCTTTCTGCAGAAGACCGTCGAGATGGTGACGCACCGGCTCAAGACGGATGTCTGCTCGATCTACCTGTATGACGAGGAGGAGGATCTGCTGGTCATGCGGGCCACGCAGGGCCTGCACCCGGACTCGGTGGGGCTGGTACGGATGAAGCCCAGCGAGGGGCTGACAGGCAAGGCGCTGCGGGAACTGCGGCCGATTTGTGAAAGCCGGGCCGGACGGCACCCGGATTTCAAGCCGTTCATCGGGACCAACGAGGAGCTGTTCGACAACTTTCTGGCGGTGCCGATTACGCGGGGCCTCAACCGCATCGGCGTGCTGGTCCTGCAGCGCGGCAAGCGACGCAAGTTCAGCGACGAGGACATCATGGCCTGCAAGGCCGTCGCGTCGCAGTTGGCCAACATCATCGAGAACGCGCGGTTCCTGATGACAATGCACGCGCCGCACGAGGAAAAGGCCAGACCCGACGCGGCGCCGGCGGAGCCGGGAATGATCCGCGGCAAGACGGCCTGCGCGGGTTTCGGTTTGGGGCCCTGCCGCATCCTCAACCGCGAACACACGCTGGCCACCCTGAGCCGTCGCGACTACCCACAGGCGTATTCCCTGGCCGACTTCGACCGGGCGGTCCGCACAACCCAGCAGCAACTGGAAGACCTGCAAAAGCGGGTTGAGGAAAAACTCAGCGACGCCGCATCGCTGATCTTCGCGTCGCACCTGTTGATCCTCAAGGACCACGCCTTCGTCGGCGAAATGCGAAAACGGATCGAGAAGGGAATCAATCCCCCGCTGGCGATCCTGGAAATTACCCGGCAATATCTGGATATCTTCGACCGCAGCGAGAGCCCCTACATCCGCGAGAAAGTCCAGGATGTCGAGGACCTGATCGTTCGGTTGATCGACAACCTGCTGCAGAAGGCCGGGCCCACCGAGGGACTCGGCCATCGGGTGGTCATCGCCCGCGAGCTGTTCCCGTCGGACCTGCTGCGGATGTCGTCGGAAGAGGTGGCCGGGGCGGTGTTGGTGGCCGGCGGCGTGACCAGCCACCTGTCGATCCTGGCGCGGTCGCTGCAGATCCCGATGGTCATCGCCCAGTCGCCCGAACTGCTCAAGCTTGCCGATGGCACGCCGGTGCTGCTGGACGCTGACATTGGCAATGTCTATGTCCGCCCCAATGAGACGATCCTCCACTCCTTCCGCAATCGGATCCAGGCCGGGACCACATTGAAGGACCGCAAGGTCAAAGTCAAGCCCGAGACGACCACCCGCGACGGCGTACGGATCCGGCTGATGGCCAACATCAACCTGCTCAGCGATGTGTCCCTGGCCCAGAGTCTCCAATGCGACGGAGTGGGCCTCTATCGAACGGAGTTTCCGTTCATCGTCCGCAGCGACTTCCCCAGCGAGGAGGAACAATATTGGGCCTATCGCCGGCTGGTGGAATCGATGGGCGGCAAGCCGGTGACTTTTCGCACGCTGGATATCGGCGGCGACAAGGTCCTGTCGTATTACCCGTTTCCGCAGGAGCAGAACCCGAGTATGGGTATGCGGAGTATCCGGTTTTCGCTGGACAACCGGCCGATCTTCCTGCAGCAGCTTCGGGCGATTTTGCGGGCGGGGGCCGGAGCGGATCTGCGGGTGATGTTTCCGATGATCGCGTCGCTGGACGATTTTTGCCAGGCGCGGCAACTGCTCCGGCAGGCGGCCGACCAACTCAAGGCCGAACAGATTCAGCACCACGCCTGGCCCAAGGTGGGGATGATGGTCGAGCTACCGGGCGTGATCCCCATGATCGAATCGCTGGCGGCGGAGGTGGACTTTTTCTCGATCGGGACCAACGACCTGATCCAGTTTATGCTCGGGGTGGATCGGACCAACGAGAAGGTCGAGTCGTATTACATCCCGCACCACCCGGCCCTGTTCCGGTCGATCCGGGATGTGCTCGTCGCCGCCGAGCGCCACGGACGGGAGGTCTCCATCTGCGGCGACATGGCCCACGAAATGGCCTATCTGACGGTTCTGGTGGGCATGGGCGTGCGGACCCTGAGCGTCGAGCCGCTGTTTATCCCGCAGATCCAGCAGATCCTATCGACGGTGGATAGCGCCCGCGCCCGAACCCTGTCCGAAAAAGTCCTGGGGGCAGGCAGCGTCGGCGAAATCGAACGGCTTCTCGGGATCGAACACAAGGCCTGACAATAATTGATGATTGAATAGTGATTATTGACGATTTGAACAAATTCATTTTCGGCGATAGTCCCCTTTTCCGGCCGTGGGAGCCAAAAGATGACGGAGGTATCGAATCCTGCCCGCGGATAAATAATTAATAGTCAATAGACAATATTCAATTCTAGCGCTGTCACTTGGCGACCGTACGGCCCCAGCAGGCCATCTGAAGTTTGGTGAAGTCTTCGTTGTTTAGCGCAGCAGCCCCTGAATCCGTGATAAGTCCGAGAGCGAAATCGATCGTTCTCTGGTCGCGCCATTTCCAGTATTCGCTGCTGCCATCGCCCATGGCAACGGTGGTGCCTCCCCCATGACGCAAGGGAGGAGCATCCCACCATGCCACGCTGGCATAATTGATTGTCCAGCTTTCGGTGGTGGCCAGGCCTTCATCGATAAAAACCAACTGTGTACCGGGCGAACGGATTTCGGACATCTTACGAATGATCTTCGTGGTGACTGCATACTCTGCCGGATTCTCAAAACCTTTGTAACCGTTCATCCTATCCGCGATTGAGTAGGTCCGCCACTCGTTACGGTCACCGACTGGGCAGCGATACACCTTGAGGGTATCCACAATCGGATACAAATAACCTAAGGTTATGCAGGCCTGCTGAGCTGCAGCATCTTGTTTTTGGGCTTCAGTATTACCCCACCACCCGACCCAGGTTATTTCGTAGAAATTTTCATCGTTGGGATTAAGCTGCATCTTGAATTGACGCGTGCTCCCAATGGAGGGTGATTCAATGATACGAGCGGTCACTGAATTGGCGAGCTTATTATCGTTCTGTTCGGAATACAAAACCCAGGCCTGGCCGAGGGCGTGCTGGTTATACAGGCAGACGGCGCGTTTGCCGGAGTCTTTGATCTTGGTGAGGGCGGGGATCAGGACCGATAGAAGGATAGCGATGATGGCGATGACGACCAAAAGTTCGATCAGTGTGAAGGCCCGATTTGTTTTCATATCATGCCCTCTCGAAAGGAACACACCGGCCGAAGGATAATCGGAACCATCCGATACCCTGTCAAACCGATCCAACAATGGGAACAATTGTACCGTATCTCTGCGGGGAATGTCAATGATAAATCGAAGAAAAACCGCGGCGATCGCCTATTAACCCGGATATTTCACAAGAGTTTGGTTTTGGACGGCCTTTTTGGCCTGCGGCCTTGCATCGGGCCAAAATTTCTCGTCCAAAACAGTCTGCAATCAGGCCGGGGCGTCATTTATTTCGTAAGACCCCGTCGGAGTTATAGTTATGACGACTGTGTCAAAACCCCGTGAAATAACCGGGTTAAACAAGTCAGGATTCGAATTTCCGCAGG
Organism: Phycisphaerales bacterium; assembly: GCA_003152975.1. Classification (GTDB taxonomy): domain Bacteria; phylum Planctomycetota; class Phycisphaerae; order Sedimentisphaerales; family Anaerohalosphaeraceae; genus FEN-1350. The sequence goes on from PMBP01000365.1 coordinate 7,131, forward strand.
ATTCGGGTGAGGATCAGGCCGGACAAGAGAATTACCAGGGTGCCCACGACCGGGATCAGGAATGGGTGAAGGTGAACCTGCAGGGCGGCCGGTACCCCGGAGAGGCGGGACGACAGGGTCATCCAGAGGATGGCCACGATGCCGACGACCACCGCGACCATCGCGGCGGGGTTGCTGGGCCGCTTGAGCATCCGGCCGAGAAGGAACAGGCCGAGCATGCCGCCGCTGAAGATCCCCGACAGGAGCCACCAGGTATCGAGGGCGTTGGGAATCTGCCGGCTGATGGGGATCAGCGCCAGCCCCGCGGCCGTCCCCAGGCCGCCCCAGACAAAACTGGTGATATAGAGAACCAGCATCGCCCTTCGCTGCGAAACGCCGGGGTCGATATACCGCTGATAGACCTCCGTCAGCAGAAGCGTCGCCGAGGAGTTCAGGCAGGTCGAGATCGTGCTCATCGCCGCGGCGAAGATGCCGGCAATAACCAGGCCCGTCAGTCCGCGCGGCAGGCGCGAACCGATGAAAAACGGCAGGGCCTTGTCGCTGATCTGCTCGACGGTCAGGGAATCGGCCGACGGACCGGCCGTGTTTTGCGCCGCGACGGCATGACGGAGCTTGCCCATGTCGTCCGGATGCGTCTGATAGAACGCGAACAACCCCGTGCCTATCAGAAAGAACACCGCCGAGACCGGCACATACAGCAGCCCGCCGAGCCAGACGCTTCGCCGGGCGTCGCCGTCGGAGCGGGAGGCAATGTATCGCTGGACATAGTTCTGGTCGATCCCAAAGTTCTGAAGGTTGATGATGATGCCGTAAGTCAGCGTCACCCAGAAGGTGGACTCGGTCACAGAAGGACCCAAGGATCCGAGGTTGAATTTGTGATGTTCGGCCGCGATGGAAAAAACCTGCGCGGGGCCCTCGGGCATATTGAACAAAATGAATCCCGAGCAGGCCACGGCGCCGACGATCAGCACCACCGCCTGCAAGGCATCCGTCCAGATGACCGCAACGATCCCCCCCAGCAGCGAATACATCGTGACCGACACGCCCGTGACCAGGATGATGGTCTTGAGGTCCCAGCCCATCAGGATGCTCATCGGCAGGGCCATCAGGTACAACACCGTGCCCATCCGGGCCAGTTGCGTCAGGAGGTAGAAAAAACCCGCATAGGCCCGCGCCCACGGCCCGAAGCGACGCTCGAGGTGGGCATACGCCGAGACATCGCCGCCGGCCCGGTACCACGGCAGAAAATAGCGTACGGCGATCCAGGTCGTCAGCGGCAGTGACAAGCTGAAGACGAATGGATTCCAGTTAAAGGCGAAGGCCTTGCCCGGCAGGGCCAGAAAGCTGATGCTGCTGACATAGGTGGCGAAGATGGACAGGCCGCACACCCAGCCCGGTAGGGAGCGCTTGGCGGCGGTGAAGGCCTCGGGGCTGCGGGTGCGGCGATAGACGGCAAAGCCAATGGCCAGACTGGCCGCAAAATACGCGGCGATGACGATCCAATCGATTCCCGTAAAATGCTCCGTCATCCATTACCTCCCAGAGGGACGCGCTCCGTCGCGTCCGTAAAGCGACCATGACGGAGCATGGCCCTCCAAGCGGATATTCGCCTTCGTGCTAATGGAGGGACGCACACCCTCGCATCCGGAGAACGGTAAGGCCCCCCTTGACACTTTTCTCCCCTTTCTCACTTTTCGTCCACAACGATCACGCTGTGAATCTCCAGTTTCGGCAGGGTCATCCGCGCCTTTCCATCCTGATACTCGAATGGCAGTGATTGGCCGCCTGGCTCGATGGTGACCGCGGCGGGTTTTTTCGACGTGCGGATGGTGATCTCCAGCGGCCCCACCGGCGGGATCGTGTCGTGGATCGGCGCATTGACATCCGCGTGTGGCCCGGCCGTATTGACTAGGTTCACGGCCAGCCGACCGCGAATGCGATTGACCGAGACATCCACATTCGATGATCCCTTGACCTCCACCAGCGGCGCGGGAAAGAGCTGGCGAACCAGATCGTTTAGAAACGCACGCGAAATCGGCGAATGGTTGCCGAGGTATCCCCGACTGAAGGAAAAGTAGGTCGCCGCGATCTTGCCCTTGCCCAGCGAAGCGATGGAGGCCGCCGGCTGCGCGGCGGAAGCGGCATCGTTGGCGGCATGGAGTTGGCCGAATATTTGTGCGCGGGATTCAAGCTTGGCCGTTTGCGTTACATCCTGCGTTGCGATCAGCGACCCGCCGTGTTCCAGGTATCGCGGCTCCGACTGCGGTGTGCCGTTGAGCACAACGCCCAGCTCGGAGGCAAATAGTGACGACGCCTGCGGACCGAGGATCAGCAGGTTTCCGCCGTTTTGCACATAAACAATCAATTCCTTTTTGAAATCCGGCTCCAGATAGTCGCATTCGGCGATCACGATCAGCGGATAGTCGGCCATGTGTCCGGCCAGATGATTTTCGCTGACCACATCCACCGACTGCTGGCCTTCGAGCAATGCCTGCAGGGTTCCATTGATCCGCGACAGATCGCGGCTGAAGAGGCCGTTGATCTCGCGATAATGCGCCGCCGTCGAGTAGAGCAGCGCCACCTGCGGCACCGGCTCGGCGTGATGGCAGATCGCCTGCCGAGCGCGGCAGAACTGGGCCACCTCGGCCATGATCGGCATGAATTCCTCGCGGATGGAACCGTCGCGCCGCTGGGTGAAGTACGCCTGAAAGCCGCCGCCCAGCGCCAGCACCGCCGCCGCCTCCCGCTGCAACTGTACGGCCGATTTCTGATTGGAGCCGTTTGGTTTTTCGCCCCGCGTGGTAAAGCTCCAGGCCATCAGGTCCCACGGCTTGCCCTGATGGGCCAGATAGCGGGCCGATAGCCGCGCGGAATTGACGCTGTCTTCGGGCGAGTAATCGCCGGAGATCCAATCCACCGGCGCACAGACGGGCTCGGGCATGTGATCGGTGAAGGCCCAGTTGCTGCAGATCTGCATTTGTGGATTCGTTTTCTTCACTTCGGCGATGTAATGCCGCAGGTGGTTGCGGAAGGCATCGCGGTTGAACTGCAGGAATTCAAACCACTTCGGGTCGCCGGGCTTGCGGGGGATGTCCTGAATGCCGGTCGCCGCGCGGAAGGCCTTGATGGCCGCGTCGCCGTAATCCGGCACGGAGGCCCAGCATTCGCCATCGACCCATACGCCATCGACGCCGTAGTCGCCGGCCAACTCTCGGAGTTGCGGAATCAGCAGTTGATCGTCGTAGGCGCCGAAAAAGGAAGTGGCGTTGGGATTGGTCTTACCGTCGGGATTGACCGCGCCCCAGTCGGGATGGAGGCGGATGGCCTGGGAATCCCACACGCCGGAATAGTGCATATACAGGCCCACGCCGCGCTCGGCCGTCACCTGCCTGAACAGCCGCAACGGATCGCCGACGAAACCGAGGGCCTGATTGCCAACCTTGGTGGGATAGCTGGACAGGCCGGGATGGCCTTTGCAGTCGATCTGGATATAATCGGGCTTGACGAGGTTGAGGACATTTTCAATCATCGCGCGGGTGGTGTTCTTGCCGATCTCGGTACAGTCCTTGCCAGCGTGGAAATCGAAATGGATGCCCAGAAAACTGTCGGCCCGCGTCAGCCGCTTGGCCGCCGGCTTTTCGGCCGGACCCGTCGCCGCACGAATGGTCATGACCTGGGCCACCTGCGCCTCGGCCAGTGATCCAATGGGCCCGGCCTTCGGATCCCAATTGGGGCCCATGTCCAAAGTCACCACACCCCCATGGGCTGTCGCTTCTGCGACCCATTGTTCCCATTTCTCCGTCGGAAACCGCACATCCCGCCGGGACCACTGGGAACCCATAAAAGTCAGCGCGTGCCATTGCGAACCATTCACCCACCGACCCGCCGGAATCACCTCGAACGGATCGTTGAGCTCGCCGGCCGTATAATCCTCCGCCTTGGTGTGGCGAACCAGTGAGACGCCGGGATTGAACGACACGATCGCTTTCGGATTGCCATGCTTGACGGCCTGGGCATAGATCTGCGCGATGTCTTCGTTGAATTTGATCCACGCATAGCCACCATCGAACCACCAACCCGCCACCTTGTCGCCGTAACGATCCGACCATTCCTGAATCACCGCGGCCCACTTCTTCGCGAACGCGACATCGATCGGCTGATCCTGTCGTCCCTGGGCCAGGCCGAAGGCCTTCTGGGCGCGGTCATCGCCGTTGGGCGTCTGGCAGGGAAGGTAAAGCATCAACCGGATGCCTTTGGGTTTCAGCGCCTCATACATCGCCAGAGGCAAATCCCGTTTGGAGCAGCGCTGGCCTGCGGCGTAACCGGTCACTTTGTCATAAGTGGCATTTGGAGAGATGAAATAGCCGGAGTTTTGCCCCAGCGTGATCACGAAGTACTTGGCGCCCATCGCCTCCAATTGTCCGGCCAGCGCGTTGACATCAAACGCATCGACCAGCGCCAGTTGCTTGTCGTCTCCCGGCAGGAAATGCGTGAAGACCCCGTATTTTGCATCCTTGAACCAGTCGGTGTTGGGATTGGGGGCAACGGATGTCTGGCCGTACATCGATCCAGAAAGGCCCATCGTCAACAAAAGTAAAAATGTGGCGATACGAGACAGCATGATCTTCCTTTCCGATTGAGGTTCCATTTTCTTGCGTACAAAATCCCGATTATGAATCGGGCCTTCATTGTACGGCGGCGGCGGAAAGGATCAAGATAATCCCCCAAATGAAAAGGGGCGGTTCGAGAACCGCCCTTGTCATTCCCGCGAAAGCGGAAATCTATTTTTCCAGCGACTATCGACAAGCGACTACCGACTTGTTTATTTTCCCGTCGCGGCTTTTTTGATCGCGTCACCTTCGGCCTGCACAGCCTGCAAGCGTTGAGCGGCCTTTTGCTGAAGGTCCGTTTTGCCCTGCGACTCGTAGAGTTTGCCGAGGTCGTCGAGCATCATCTTCTGCACGGCGATCCCCACCAGCCGCACGATAATCATCCGCTCGGAATCCTTGGTCAGCAGAACACCGAGCTGCTCGCCGGCCTTCAGCAACGGCTCGGCCTTATCATACTGGCGGGCTTCGATCATCGGCCGGGCCTTTTCGCGAATCGTCCGCGCGATCTGCTTGATAACCGCCGCGTCACTCAATCCCGTTTCAATCACCTTCTTTTGATCGTCCGGCTTGAGGGTAATGTATTGCTTTTCGGTCATCGTGAAGATATACGATGTACCCTCGAACACGACCGGCTTGCTCCAATCGACTGTCCGCAGCTTTGCGAGGGCCTCGTCGAGCTTCTTGTCGGCCGCCAGCGCCACTGCGTCAACGACGATCCTGCCCTGCGGCGACGCATCGCCCCTGTGAACCACTTCCTTGAGCTCCTTCTGGTGGCTCAGCGTGTACCCCGCCGGCGGCTCCATCTTGAACAGAGACTCGTCGAGTTGGACATCGAGTTGGAAACGGTTCATGATCCAGCGGACCGCCTGATCCGATCCATCACGGACCTTCATGGCCATCTCCACAAGAACCGGAATGGCCGTCTTGGCATCCGCCCAGATCTGGATATCGTATTGCAGGGCCTCATCCCGCGGGATATCGCCCTGATCCTCAAGGTGCACCTCGAATCCCTCGACTTCGACCCCGTCGAGGGTTTTCTTGCCGAGGTTCTTTTCCGTGCCGTCGCGCAGGTTCCACAATTCCTTGACCGGCCCGCTGATGAACGCCGCGAATCCACCGCCGCCGGAGTTGCGATTGGGTACCGGGTTGGTCAACAGTTCGGCCGCCTTCTGTTGATGAAACAGGATCAGGCACTTGCCGCTCTTGGCATCCATGATGGAGCTGATTGCACCCAGTCCCGGTGTCGTGGGACAATCCATCCGCATCCGACCCGGTTCCAGAACGCTTCCCTGAATCGGCAAACCCTTCCATTCCGCATTATCCACATAATAGGTCAACTCAAAGGTGTAACTGTTGACTCGCATTTTGTTGAGCACATCCGCAAACACCACCGACGAACCGCCCATGGGAAGCACATACACCAGCAACAACACCGCGATTAACAAGGCCGCCGCAGCGGACCATCGAGTCCATTGATTTTTCATGATCTTTCTCCAGATTGGAATCGTCGGGGATGGGCGAACCCGGCCCAGGCCGTTGAACTGCTCGAGGATTCGGGCCTGATTGTCCCGGATTCTCGAATCCATCGTTCGCGCCAGTCCCTGCAATTGCTCCTGTTGCGCCCGCACCCGCTCGGCAAACCCCCGGCAGTCATCGCAGGCCCGGAGATGTTCGTTCATCGCAGGATCGCCCACGGCCGTGGCCGAAAGGATCCGTTCGACGATTCGTTTTTTGATTTCTTCACAAGTCATTGTCATGCCTTTCGTCAGACTATGACAAACGCTCGCTCAACTGTCGCAGGGCCGTCTGCAGCCGACCATAGACCGTCGAGGGAGATACGCCCAATCGCTGGGCAACCGCTTTGACATCCTGGCCGTCGAAGTAATACAACATCACGGCCGTTCGTAACTCCTGTGGCAGCAAAGAGATAGCTTCCTGCAAGTCCCCATATTCGCCGTCGGCCTTCGCCGCCGCCCGGTCCGGATCCAGACCGGCGGTCGCTTTCGGCTTTCGCAGCCGATTGATGCAGGCGTTTCGGGCTATCGTGCGAATCCACGCGGGGAACTGGACCGGGTTTCGCAGGGTCTGCAGCTTCGTAAACCCTTGCAGCATAACCTCTTGCGCGGCGTCTTCCGCGTCATGAAGTTGCCCCAGGACTGCCAGGCACTCCATCAGCACAGGCCGGTAGAATCGCTCCACAAGCTCGCTATATGCCTGCCGATCGCCCTTTGCCGCCGACTCGACCAACTTTTCTGTTCCCTGCTGACTCATGACTCTCCGCTGCCCGGCCGTTTCTATTCCTAAGACACCGTAGGCCGACCATTTTACAGACAATTCCCCCTCAAAGGGATAAAATCATGCGGGAAATCCACCGACCTTTGCGCAGAAAAAAGGCCGGCAACACAATTGCCGGCCGTAGATCGTTCGGGAATAATATCCGGCTACCCCTTACACCAACCGCCTCCGAATGGCGCCCACCAACGCAACACCCATTGAGCCCAACAACAACGCTCCAGGGGCGGGGACGCAGATGGTTCCTGTGCCCTCAATCCAGCCCCCGTTCCATGTGGGTTCAGACGCGACGATAAAGCCACCGCCCTGAAATTTGATTGAATATCCCTGGCCGCCCTCATCGGTGCCGTCACCGGTCACCATGAAAGTGCCGCTATCGATATCGGTGTAATTCGTCAAGTTGATGTCAAACCAGATATCGAAGAAGCTGTCAAAAAACCGCCCATTGTCATACTCGGTGACAAATTCGTACATTCCCTGCGGATCATTAAACGACTGGCCGCCCTGGTTTGTGGCATTCAGAATCTGGAATTGATAGGTATTGATATCCCCGGTAAAGGTGATTGGACCATCGGCAGAAAGGATATTGCCGGGTGCGCCCGCGGCGCCGCCCAGAAACACTTCTTGCCAGAAACCATTGAGTTCATACGAATAACATGGACCNNTAAAAAGAGATACCGCCATCAATAGAAATAGGATTTTTTTCATCGTTTTCTCCTTTTTCCTCAAATCAGTAACCGTACTATCCCAACGAACGATTCGGTTTCAATCACGATAAGCGGGACTTTTATGGGGATCGACAGATGTCGTAGGACCCAAAAAGACCCTGCCCCGAAACCACGCTTGGCATTATAATTCCGAATTGTCGGTCTTGTCAAGGAATGTCCGATAATTATTTCGGAGATCGCTCGATTCCCCCATAACTTGGTAGGAAAGGAATGAGATTGGCATGGACAACTCACGGCGTGTTCATTATATGTATCAAGTTCGATCATAATATGCCCATTCGTAATATTTTACCACAAGCCGCCGAATTGCAAGCCATTGTGAATTAAAGACTTATGATGTTTGCCTTTTTGACACAGGATTTGTAATCCCCTATACTGAGTGTCAATCGTGTTGATAGCTAAAACCCGGATCACGGACTGGCTATGGAATGGTTTGTTGACTTTGAATCTTCGGAGGCGGTAGGATGCCGCCATTGGGATTCGATTGGATGGTTTCACAGGAGACGCATTATGAAGAGCAAATTGCCACCCGCCCGTTTTCGGCGGCAACTCAAGGAGCAGTTGGTGATTCTCGAAACGGAGGGGGCATTGTCCCCGCCCCAGGTCCAGCAGCTCACGGATCGTTACCAGCTCGGCAATCTTGCGGCCGAGACGACGCAATCGCTGCTGATGACCATCTATATGATCGGCTCGGTCCTGATTGGGATCGGCGTGATCAGCTTTGTCGCGGCACATTGGGAGGAGCTGAGCCGCGGCACAAAAGTGGCAATGCTGTTTGCGGCGATGTTGGCGGCGCACACGGGGGGTTTTGTCCTGTGGAGGTGGAGCGGCTATCCCCGACTGGGTCATGCGCTGGTCGTGCTGGGAACGCTGATCTTCGGGGCCAATATCGGGCTGATCGCCCAGATCTTTCACATCCAGGAAAATCCGTACAATGGATTTCTGCTCTGGAGCATCGGCGCGGCAGCGGTGGCGTATGCCCTTGTCAGCGTGCCGAACGCAATGATCGCACTGGTCACGGCGGGGATCTTCATGTTCGGCAACCTGACAGACTTTCACGGGCGGGGCGGAATAGCCAACCAGTCGTACTGGCCGTACATCGTACTGATCGTGTTTGTGCCGATGGTCTATCAGCTTCGTTCATACGGTGTGGCGTGGCTGACCTCGGCCTTGTGGGTTATGTCCATGATCGGGTGCATGGCCGGCCACTTCGAGGATCCAAATGCCGGACGCTTCGTCCTACTGGCGATTTCCTTGGCCTCGCTGGGACTGCTGGGCTGGGGCTTGCTGCGATCTCCTTTCGAAGCGGCCGACATCATTCGGGTTCCGGCCTGTACCATGGGTATCATTGCCGCAACGCTGGCGGCCTATCTGTATTCCTTCCACGGGATCAGCGAGGAGCTTGCCCCTTTCGGTTACTCCGTTTGGCTGACGATCGGGCCGGTGAAGATAACATTGGCCGTGATCCCGGCCGTGCTGGCGGTAGGAGTGGCGGCCCTGGCGCTCGTCCGCGGGATCAAAGCGATTCCCTTGCTATTGCTTATGGTGGCTGTCGCGATCGGAGTAATGGCGGGAATCCGCGTGCCGGGGGAAAGCTATTTCGAGTTGACGATCGCGGCCAATGCCCTGTATGTCCTGATGGTCTGCGTGTTGTTCGCCGCGAGTCTGGCCTACGAGGATCGAAGAATATTCTGGGGCTCGGTATTCCTGGCCATCCTCTTGGTCGTGAGCCGGACTCTGGAATATGAAACGGAATTGCTAATCAAGGCGGCGATTTTCATTGCCTGCGGCATCGCGCTGATCGTTGGTGGGGCGATGTTCGAACGTTATCTCAAATCCAGGAGATTGAGCCATGTCTAAGCGAGGACTCTACTTTTTGTTGGCCGTGATCCTGCAAGCGGGAATCCTTGCGGCTGTACCCGCCCGGCAGATTCACGCCCGCATGACCGGCAAGCTGATCACGATCAAGACCGCGCCGGTCGATCCGTACAGCTTTCTGAGCGGTTATCATGTGATCCTGGGTTTCGATATCTCCACGCCGCCTGATGTGTCGTATATGCAGGTTGGTGATGTACGAAATTATCCCGTCTTTGTCGTTCTCCGGGAGCGGTTCGACAAGGTCTGGGAGATCGACTCGATCCACAAGGAGTGGCCCAAGGATGTACCCTCGGACAAGATCGTCATTCGCGGCAAGACAGACAATAACCGTATCCGATACGGGATTGAGCATTATTTCATCCCCGAGACCGATCGCAGCCAGATCGAAAGCGACTTCCGAGCAAACCGCACCGAGTCTTATGCCCAGGTCAAGGTCGATCGCTTCGGTAACGCCGCGCTTGTCGGCATGAAAATCAAGGACAAGCTGTACGAGTACTGAGCAAGGTATCCCCGGCAACAGTCAGAATTTATTGCAGGGATTCGATGTCGGCAAGATCTTTGGCCCGGCCAACGGCTCGTTTATTACGGATCAGCTCGGCCTTTCCAAGATATTGTACGGGGACCTTGCCGAGTAAACCGGCGATTTTCCCGGTTGCGATTTCTTCCCAAGTCAGTCCTGTCAGGGAAGTCATCAGGTCGATTCGGACCGGTGGAAATCCGAGTTGGATCACCCGATGGGGATCCGAAAAATCCTCCGCCTGGAGATTCAGCGACCCAAAGCCAAACGCGCGGAGGGCATCGAGCACTCTACGCGAATTATCCTGTTCCGGCCGGACCAGGATGTCCAGATCACCAGTGAATCGCGGAGCGCCGTGGAAGGCGAGGGCAAACGCGCCGACGATGACATAGTCAACCTGACGGGCGTTGAATAACTCGACCAACTCGCTGAAGTCGGGGGAGAGTTCCATAAACCATCCTCATGTAGAGAAACACCGCCTCAATCCGTTCTTCGGGCGGCCGTGACATCCAGTACTCCCGATTTTGCCGGATTTCATTATGCTCGGAAATGTTCGCCTTGTGAACCACTCGTTCAATCATATCCGTATTATACCCGATAATCCATCGGAATGCAACGAAATAGAAAAGGGGCACACGATCCGTCGTGCGCCCCTTTGGCTTATGACTTGTGAACCGGATTACTTGGGCAGGGCCGGCTGGGCGGGCGCGGTGATGACCGAGGTCGCCGATTTGATGATGCCCGCGATATCGGCCAGATCGGCCGGGATAATCATGGTGTTGTTGGCCTTGGCCAGCTTGCCGAACTCGCCGAGATATTGCTCGGCCACCCGCAGGTTGACGGCATTGATGCCGCCCGGCTCGTTGATCGCCTTGGCGATCGCGCGGATCCCCTCGGAGGTGGCCTCGGCCACTTTACGGATCTCGGCGGCGCGGCCCTCGGCCTCGTTGATCCGCTTTTGCTTTTCGCCTTCCGAGTAGGCGATCACTTCCTGCTTTTGGCCTTCGGCGCGGTTGATCTTGGCCTGCTTGTCGCCTTCGGACTCGGCGATCAGGGCGCGCTTTTCGCGCTCGGCCCGCATCTGCTTTTCCATCGCGTCGCGGATGCCCTGCGGCGGCTGGATGTTCTTGACCTCGTAGCGCGTGACCTTCACGCCCCACGGGTCGGAGGCCTTATCGACGGCGGCGACGATGGAGCTGTTGATGATGTCGCGTTCCTCGAAGGTCTTGTCGAGCTCGAGCTTGCCCATCACGCTTCGCATGGTCGTTTGCGCCAATTGCGTGGCGGCGAACATGTAGTTGTTGATGCCGTACGAGGCCTTCTGCGGATCGACCACCTGCATGTAGAGGATGCCATCGACCTCAACGGCGATGTTGTCCTTGGTGATGCACTGTTGCGGCGGGACATCGACGGCCGTCTCTTTGAGCGAATGGCGATAGGCCACGCGATCGACGAACGGGATCAGCAGGTGCAGTCCCGCTTCGAGGGTCTTTTGGTACTTGCCGAGCCGCTCGACAATGAAGGCATACCGCTGCGGCACGATGCGAATGTACTTGAAGAACGCGATCACGGCGCCCAAAACGATCAGACCGATGATGATCGTCCAGGGACTGACTGAATTTCCGGCTGCCAGTAACATAGGTGTTCTCCTTTCTACTTGGAACCGAGTGAACGAACCTTCAATACCAGATTATCCTGCCCGACGATCTCGACGACCGTGCCGGGTTCGAGGGCCTGTTCGGCCTGGGCCTGCCAGTCGGTGCCGTGAAACTCGATCTTGCCGCGCAGGCCGGGCGCGATCCGCTCCTTGACGGTGGCCTGTTCGCCGAGGTATTCGCAGCGATTGATGCCCATCTCTTTGCTCTTGGGCGCAAGGCCGGTGAAGACCTTCTTGAGCCACCACCGCAGGCACACCAGGAACACGATCGACGAGGCCAGAAAGATCAGGAGCTGGCCATTGATGCCCAGGGCCTTGTAAAGCATGCAGACCACGGCTGTCAGGCACGCCCCCAGCCCGAAGAACATGATGATCAGGCCGGGCGCCATCAGCTCGAACAGAAAGAGCAGTACGCCGACCAGAAACCAGATGATGTCTGGCCGCATAAATTGTTTTAGGAATTCCATTGCCTTCCCTTTCGCATAAACCGTTCGTTTCGCCTGTGTTCCATCCCGCTGCAACGCCGCGCACCGCGCCGGTCTATTGGTACGACGCGGCAAAGCGGCGTTTGTGACAAACTCCCGGATTTTTCCCGGATCCGGCCGTTGGCGGACTGCGGGGCGGTCAAACCCATTCTTGCCGCCCCCCTCCCGGCCGGATATGCTCTATGTGCCGAATCGGTATAAATCAATCCCGAAAATGCCGAAAGATTGGGAGACAGGACCTATGCGAAACGCGATGGTATTGTGTCTGTGCGTCGGATTGAACGCGGGATTGTTCGCGGCCGAGTTCCCCCGCAAGAAGTTGATCGCCACCGGTTGGGATCAGCCCGACGACAAACGGCTGGCTGAAAATATCGAGTTGATGGAGAAGCGTCCGTTCGACGGCGTGGTGATTCAACTGGACGGGACAACCGACGATGGAAAGGCCTGCCCGTTGAACCAGACCTTTTCCAATCAGCCGTGGAAGCAGGAGTGGTTTGCGGAAAATGCCAAGCGGCTGGCGTCGATTCGATTCCGGCGTTTCACGGACAACTTCGTCATCGTCGGGGCCAACCCCGGCGATGTCGACTGGTTCGACGACGCCGGTTGGGCGGCTATCGTGGAGCACTGGCGGATCGCAGCGTGGCTGGCCAAACAGAGCGGCCGGACCATCAAGGGCATTCTCTTTGACCCGGAGCCGTACAACGAACCGTATGTGATCTTTACATATGGGGCCAAGCCGCAGCGACAGGAAGTTCCCTTTGTCGAGTATTCCGCCAAGGTCCGTCAGCGCGGCCGCGAGGTGATGACGGCCGTCGCCAAAGAATATCCTGACATCACGATCCTGTGCTTTTTTCTCGGAACCTATGTCGGCCAGCCTGCCGAAACGAGCGACCCGCAACAGGCAATGGCCAACGCCCACTATGGCCTGCTACCGGCCTTTCTCGACGGCTGGCTCGATGCCGCGCCGCCGACGGTCAAGATCGTCGATGGCTGCGAGGCGGCGTATCGCTTCAACAGCGAACAGTCCTTTCTCGAAGCGGCCGTGAAGATCAAGGGGATTTACCAGCGGCTGGTCAGCCCGGAGAACCGGGCCAAGTATCGCGCCCAGGTGCAGGCGGGCTTTGGCATCTATCTCGACGCGCATACAAATCCGAAGGATTCGCCGTGGTATATCGATCCCATCGGCGGCACGCGGTCCGATCGCCTGCGGGCCAATGTGACCACCGCCCTTGCCGTGGCGGATGAATATGTCTGGATCTACGNNTCTACGGCGAGAAGTATCGCTGGTGGACGACACCCAACGGGGGCGTCAAGCCCGAATCCTGGCCGGATGTGTTGCCGGGATGCGATCGGATCCTCGGCTTTGCGGGGGACCCCGCCGGATTCGCGGATTCACGGATCCGGGCACTCAAAGCGGCAGGGACATTTGTGAACCTGGCACAAAATCCCAACTTCGACCTCGATAAGCTTTCGATCAACGGCGCCGAACAGCAATACAAAGAAGGCAATCCGCCGCTCGGTTTTGGAAGCT
>PMBP01000007.1 GCA_003152975.1 Phycisphaerales bacterium
TTTCAGGTATCGGTTCGTCGTCTTCGGCGGTAATCTCATCACGGTTATGATTGACTCTGACTCCTCGTTTTGGTATAATACAGTTAGGGTTGAAAACCGTTTTTCGTTTGAATCGTGGGTGATTGGGGCCGAGAATCGAGAATCCGGTCGAGTGGTTTGTTGGAATCTCGCAATATTCGGGGTGATGAAGAGTCCTATCGCGTATTATCATCATTTGGAAAGGGATCCAACTTGAACATAGCCAAAGACGGTACCGGCAGAATCCGGCCTGGATCATTAATTTTGTGTAACGATTGGGTTTGAATTCGACTCCAGTAAGCAGAAACACAAGGATGTTAAGAATCGGGTTGAGGATGGCTCAATTAAACGCATAACTATATTCAGGACAAGTAGTTAGGGCTGGAATGGTATCCCATAATACCAACGAATCCGATAATCCCCTCCAGGGGATTTTGCCATTGGATCCGTCTTTGGCGGAACCAAGTGCAGAGGGTCTGTCGGGAACGGCTCACGATTCAACAATCGCCGATGAAGCGGCGGTTCACGCCCAGATTACGGCGGCCGAACCGTTGACGGCACCCGCTCCCGCCCCGGCTTCCTCCGGGCCGATCTTCAGGCCCAAGGGCGATACCATGATGGCCTGTCGGTACGAATTGAAGTACCTAATCCCTGAAACGACCGCACGGGCTATCGCCGCCTATCTTAAACCGATGATGCCCCTGGATCGATACGCACAACTTCGGCCCAACGGGGAATATCCGATCACAAGTCTATACCTGGATTCGGATTCTCTGATCATGGCCCGGGAGACGCTCGAAGGCAAAAAGAACCGCTTCAAGCTTCGGATTCGCGGGTACAGCGACAAACCCGACACCCCTATCTTTTTTGAGATCAAACGGCGAATTGAACGCGTGATCCTCAAGAGCCGCGCCCGGGCGATGCACCATCATGTCCCCCTGATTCTGGCCGGTCAGGATCTCNNCGACCGACAATTGAGTTATTGCGTGACTGAGGAACCGCGGGTTCGGCTCGGCGGATCGGGCTGGATGGGCGTTCCGGTTGAATTTGTCGTCCTGGAAATCAAGTATACTTCGCGGTATCCGGCGTGGTTAAGCGAAATGGTTCGGATTTTCAACTTAAAGATCGGGGCGTTTTCCAAATACGCTTCCTGCGTTCGCCAGTCGATGCTGACCGGATTCGACGGGCCGCGATATTCGCAACTGATTCAACTGTTTGCGTGAAGAAAGACCTATGGATCGAATCTTACAAATTATTCATTCGAGTTCGGCGACGGGAGAGGTGTTCAATCTCCAGACGGCGATGATTTCGCTGCTGTTGGCGTTTGTGCTGGGCCAGCTCCTGGCCTGGGTTTACTATTACACGCACAGCGGCCTGTCCTATTCAAAATCATTCGTGCAGTCCCTGATCCTGATGGCCGTTATCATCTCGATGGTCATGTCCACCATCGCCGGCAGCTTCGTCACGGCGGTCGGCCTGATGGGCGCGCTGTCGATCATCCGGTTCCGCAATATGCTCAAGGACACCCGCGACATCGCTTTTATTTTCTGCGCCCTGGTGATCGGCATGGCCTGCGGCTCCATGCGGTATGAGCTGGCCATTCTCGGCACCGTGGTCATCTGCCTGGTGATTGTATACCTGTATTATTCCGATTTTGGAACGCACCAGCCGCATAACGGTTTTTTGCGGTTCAGCCTGGACCGGCATATCGGCCCTGATCATCCCGTCCCGGGAATCCTGAAACGCTTCTGCAACTACGCCAACCTGATCAGCGCCCAGGACACGGACTTCGGCACCGCGGCGGTGGAATATTCCTATCAGGTGTTGATTAAGAGCATCTCCCAGAACGAGTCGATGCTCTCGGAGTTGGGACGCGTGGAAGGGATCCGCAACATCAGCCTGACGATGCAGGAACAATTACTGGAGGTCTAAAGGAATGACGGCCCAACACTCAAGATCATGTCGCTGGGGGCGAACCCAGCTTCGGTTTCTGCCGATGCTGGTGTGGGTCGCCGCGTCGGTCGGCGTGGTCGCCCTGTTCTATGTGCGATCGGCACAATTGGAGATGCCGGGAATCGCGGAGGCCGACGAACACACGATCGCCTCAACGGCGACCGGCTGGCTGAACAGTCTGCCGGTGGAACTGTTCCAGGAAGTCAAGCAGGGCGAAACGCTGGCCATTGTCCACATCTATTCCAATCCGTACGACCAGACTCGCATCCAGACCGATCAGGCGACCGCCGAGGGTGAACTGGAACGGCTCAAGGCCGATTTACTGGCGGTAGAAGAAAAACTCAAGACCGACGCGGCCCAGCAGGAATTTCAGTATTCCGATTGGTATCGGCGCGAGGCCCTGGATGTCGAAACGGCCCGGGTGGCCATTCTTCAGGTCAAAACCGTTCTTGAACCCGACCAGATCCTTCTCAAGGACCATGAGTTGGAGATCAAGATCGTCAAGGATCTCCTGGCCAAGGGTGCCGCCGAACCGTATGAACTTCAGAAGCTTCAGGCCCAATACGACGCCCTGGCCAAAAAGATCGAAGAGAACAAAGGACATCTGGCTCAAGCGGAAGACAATCTTAAAAGCGCCGAATTGCGGCTCCAGGAATTTGCCAAGAACAAACCCACCCCGATCCAACAGAATGTGATGCTCACTCCGATCCGGAAAGCCATCACAATGCAGGAGAAACGCATCGCCGAATTGCAGTTCTCGCGGGATACGATGGTGATCACGGCCCCCTTCGACGCGGTGGTCAGCACGATTCTTCGGCGTCCCGGCGAAACGGCTTTGGCGGGGGATCCCATCCTGATGATCGCCAAAAAGAAGCCCCGCGACATTCTGGCTTTTGCCGGGCCGAATTTGGCCTCGCAGGTCCATGACAATATGACCGTCCGGATCGTCAAACGGACCTACCCCCAACGGATCGCGGAATCCAAGGTCCTGTCCGTGGGTCCCACCATCCAAATGATCCCCAAGCAGCTATGGCAAAGTCCGACGATGCCGGAATGGGGCCGGGCCATCCGGATCGCTTATAATCAAGACATGGACCTTCTGCCCAACGAGATCGTCTGGGTCCGGGGGTTTTGATTGGTGCTGCGGCCCGTGAATTCCGGCCAACACCGCATGCGCGGAAATTGTCCATGACTCGAACACTTTCGTCAATTCGATGGGTACCGCTTGCGATCCTGATGATCGCGGGGCTCCTGCTGTCTTCCTGTCAGATCCCGCCGAACCAGGTGAAGACCGAGGCCGACGATTTCGCGTATTCGGCGATCGAAAAGAAATGGGATGACAAGTTCGGGATCCAGGCCAACTACAAAATGAAAGACACCGCCGGGGCCGAACCGACGGTTCTCCCGGAGCAGGTGATCGGGGCCGACGGGGTCCTGACGCTTCCGGAGGCGGTGCGGCAGGCCACGGCCAACAGTTCCGACTACCAGCGTGAAAAGGAGAAATTGTACCTCAAGGCCCTCGACCTGAAACTGGTGCGGCATCTGTATGAGCCGAATTTCTTCGGGGGCGGGACAGCGGCGTACAACCAGCGAACCCCCAACAATGACGCCAAAAACCCAACCAGCGATTCCGAGTTCCGCTACGGCGCCTCGGCGGGTTTCGATCAACTGCTGGCCACCGGAGGTCGCATCAGCGGCCAGGTCGGTCAGGCTTGGGTCGATATTCTCACGGGCAACATGCGGAGCGGCGTGATTTCGCTTTTCAGCGCAACGCTGGAACAGCCCCTGCTCCGCGGCGCCGATCGGGAGGTCGCTCTCGCGCACCTCACGCAGGCCGAGCAGGATCTGCTCTATCAGGTTCGCAGTTTCAACCACTATCGGAAGACCTTTGTCGTCTCGGTCGTTTCGCAGTACTATCAAGTCTGCCGTCTGGAGGACACCCTGCGGAATGCGGATGACAATTCCTCCAAATTCCAAACTATTTTTGTCAAGATTCAAACCCTTGCCGAGATGGGTAAGGCATCGCGGGTTAAAGTGGATGAGATCCAGCAGGAATATCTCAAAGCCCAGCATGAACAGATCCTGGCCCGGCGACAGTACCAGCAGGCCCTGGACCAATTCAAGCTCACAATAGACATCCCGCCGACATGGAATATCCGACTGGATCTGACCGAGCTGGAAACCCTCCACAAAAATCCGGTCGTCGAACTGAAGTTCGAAGAGGCCGAGGCCCTCCGGACGGCGGAGACGCTGCGGCTGGATCTGGCCAATCTGCAGGATCAAGTTCTCGACGCCGAGCGAAAAGTGCGGGTCGCCGCCGACATGACCCGACCCGAACTGAACCTGGTGGCTTCCACCAATCGTCCCAACACCCCCTTCCGCGACAACGGTCGAACCCGGACCGTCAATTCCGTTTCGGCCTCGCTGGACCTGCCCCTGGACCGCACCGTCGCAAAAACCGAGTACCGCCGGGCGATGGTGGAGCTCGAGCAGCAGAAGCGCGCCGCGGACGACGCGACAGATAGTATCCAGGTCCAGGTCTGTTCGGACTTTCGCAAGCTTCGCGAGGCCATCGATCGCTGCCAGGTCAACGGTACGGCCCTGGACCTGGCCCGGAAGCGACTGGACAATACCCTCGAGCTGATCAGCTATAATCGCGCCAGTACCCGCGACATCCTGCGGGCCCAACAAGATTACTATTCGGCACAGAATGAGGCCACTTCCGCCCTCGTGGATTATACCGTCGCAATGCTGGAATTTTATCGCGACACCGGAATCTTAAGCGTCCGCTCCGACGGGATGTGGCAGGCCGTCAACGATCCCAATCCGGTCCCCGAACTTCCAAGCCAGGCCGTACAACCCTCGGAACCCATCCAGGGATCGTGAGTGGGGCGATTTCCATTCGAGCTAAGGGACAAGCTCATCTAACCGTACCATGGAAGGGTTATTACCGGGAGCGTTCATTATTGAACATCCGCAGGTTTTCAGTCCTGGATTCCCGCCCCCGATCAGGTCGAGGNNTTCGCGGGAATGACAACGATGTTCATTCTTTATCGCCCGGATTCGTATCTCGACCATTGAAAGAGAGTCGCAGGGTGATGAAACATTCGTGTCATACAATGCTTGTCGCCATGCTGGGGTTGGTTCCCCTCTATATCCCGTCGTGGGTCGGCGCGCAAGGTTGTCCCGCCTTCTACTCGGCCCAGATCACGGGGTATATCACTCCGCCGGAACTGAATTCGGTTTCGGGCGTGGTGGCAAGCCGTCGCAATCCAGATGTGCTGTGGATCATCAACGACACCAGCGGACAATCCTATGTGTATGCTTTTCACCGGAGTGGGCAATACCTCGGTCGATACGGACTTACCGGGGCCGAAAGTCGAAACTATGAGGACATCGCCCTGGGTCCCGGACCGATTCAGGGTATGGATTATTTGTATATCGGCGACATCGGAGACAATGCCGAAAACAACAAGCATGCGTTCGTCTATCGCACCCTGGAGCCGGCCGTCGATCCCAATCAACCCGCCGTCGATATCGGTTTGCCCGCCGTCGATAAGATCAAGCTGTCCTATCCCAACAACGGATCACACGATGCCGAAACCCTGATGGTCGATATCAACGGCGATCTG
>PMBP01000153.1 GCA_003152975.1 Phycisphaerales bacterium
GCGGTCGGCCTTGCGCTTGCTGAGCATAATGCCGCCTTCGGCATCCATCTCTTCGAGCAGGACTTCAATTTCGCGGCCTTCTTCGATGTCTTCGGGATTGTCGAACTCCGAGGCCTCGACGATACCCTCGCTCTTGAGGCCCAGTTCCACGATTACATCGTTACCGAGCTGGGTGACGATGCGGCCGCGAATGATCGAGCCGGGAACGAGGTCTTCAATTCTCTTTTCGAGGACCTGGTGGAGCAGTTGTTGATCTTCAGGGGTGAACAGGGCGTTGACTTCGTTTTCCAGTTGCTCTTCAGTCATNNACCATAAAAATCTCCTGTGGAGTCTATTGTGTCGACCGCTGAGCGCCCCACATGTACGCTCGCCGGCCCTGAGCATCCGCGTTGATCTAACCATCCAACACGCGACGACCTACGCAGTCGCCGCCGATACTATGTTTCGTTCGGGCAAGCGGTTTCCGTTAACGAGTCAAACTGTCGCAGGCGTTCGACAAACTCCTGCACGACGCTGTCCGGGGTGGAAGCCCCCGCGGTAACGCCGGCGACCCGCTTGCCAAAAAGAACCCTTATATCAAGTTCCTTCCAATTCTGCAAATGAAAAGTGTTAGGATTGCATTTTTTGCACAATTCGGCCAGCTTTCGGGTATTGGCCGAATGCAGCCCGCCCAGGACGAACATGATATCGACCTGGCGGCAAAGCTCGATGGCGGAAGATTGGCGGTGCATGGTTTCGCGGCAGAGGGTGTTGACCACTTTCAGCTCGGAAAAGCCGTTTTTGATGATCCGGGCGACCATTTCGGCAAAGTGATCGGGACTTTGCGTCGTCTGGCAAATCACGCCTAACTTCTTGTGGAGATTGAGGTTATGTAAATCTTCCTCGGACCCGATCACCTGGACATGTTCGGCAAAACCGACCACGGCCTGGACCTCGGGGTGCTGGCGATCTCCGATGATGACCACCTGGTAACCCTGTTTTTCCAGCTCGGCGGCGATTTTCTGGACCCGTTTGACGAGGACGCAGGTGGCATCGACGACCGTAAGTCCTTTGTTTTCAATCTCTTGCAGTTGTTTCTTGGTTGCGCCGTGGGAACGGATCAGGACAGTTCCCTCGCTGATGGAGTCGATCGAATCGACGGTTTTCATGCCCATGGAGGTCAGTTCGTTGACGACATCCTGGTTGTGAATGATCGGGCCCAAACAATAAACACGGCCCTTGGACTGAAGGGTGTGGCGGGCCAGAGCGATGGCATTTCGGACGCCGGGGCAAAACCCGCATTGTTCGGCGATTCGGACTTGCATGGCGGGGGCTCCTTCAGGCCGCATCCGGGCCGGCCTCCGAGGCAACAGGGGCGTCGTTGTCGGAATAATCGTAGGGTGTTCGGCCCATTGCCGTCCGGCATTCGGCCTGGAGTCGGCGAAATTCGGTCGTCAGCCAGCGGGCAAACTCGCGGTCGCCCATTTCGATGACCTGTTCGTGCCGGATGGGATTTCCGTAGAGGATGCCCACGCGGCCCAGACGGGGAAATTTATGGTGGCGGGGCCAGGCCTCGTAGGCGCCGTCGACGATCGTCGGGACGATGGTCGCGCCGCTGCGGCGGGCCAGGAGGGCAAAGCCGGCCTTGACATCGCCGATACGGCCATCCTGGGTCCGTGTGGATTCGGGGAAGATGACGACGGCATGGTTCTGGCGAAGCTTGTCGATGACGGCCCGCATGGCGGTGATGTCCGACTGGCCGCGGCGGATCGGGATCGTGTTGAGCGATCGGATCAGCGGCCCGAAGAACCAATGGTCGTAGAGGGTGTCGCGGGAGAGATAGTTCAGATTCCGACGGAT
The DNA here is from genome assembly GCA_003152975.1 of Phycisphaerales bacterium. GTDB lineage: Bacteria > Planctomycetota > Phycisphaerae > Sedimentisphaerales > Anaerohalosphaeraceae > FEN-1350. The sequence continues at coordinate 1,840 of PMBP01000153.1, forward strand.
CGGGATCTGGCAGAAAATCGGGTCCAGAAAGCTTTGATGATTGCCGGCGATGAGCACGGGGCCTTCGGCGGGAACATGCTCTTTGCCGAAAACCCGGACACGATACAGCGGAAACATCGTCAACCGAAACCACAGGACGACCAGTCCGTACCAGATTCTGTGCAGCCATGACTTCATGCGGTTTCCGGGATGTGAGCGAGCATGGTTTCGATGACTTCGTCGATCGACAGGGTCGTGGTATCGACAACGACGGCGTCTTCGGCGGCCACCAGCGGCCCGGTGGGGCGGTTGCGGTCGGAGGCGTCGCGGGCTTCGATATCCTGTAGGATTTGTTCCAGCGGGACCTTGATGCCGGATTGCTTCCATTGGCTTTGGCGGCGGCGGGCCCGCTCGGCGGGATTGGCGGTCAGGTAGAACTTGACCGTGGCCTTGGGAAAGACGACGGTGCCCTGATCGCGGCCTTCGGTGACGATGCGCGGGTAGTCCTCGGCGAAATGCTGCTGCCACTCCACCAATTCGCAGCGGACCGTATCCATCGATGCGATGTGCTTGACCTTTTCGGTGACCGTGGGCTCGCGGATTTCTTCGGTGACTTCGCGATCCTCGATCCAGACCCGCATGTCGTCGTGGTCGGCCTCGAAGCGGAACTCCGTCTGACCGATCAGTTCGCGAATCTGGACGGGATCGGTCAGGTCGATGTCGGCGCGCATCGCGGCCAGCGTCACCGCGCGATACATGGCTCCGGTATCCAGATGGATAGCGTCCATCCGCTCGGACAGGCGACGGGCGATAGTGCTTTTACCGACGCCAGCGGGTCCGTCAATCGTGATGATCAGTTGTGCCATGCAAGAGCATCTCCTGGGGGCAGTCCGGGGGCCGTTCTGTGGGGGTTCCGGCTGGAAACCGGATCGCCACGATGCTGGTATCGTCCACCTGCTGGGCCAACCCCACATACCGTCGCCGATGCCCCAGGATCGTGTGGATAAGACAATGGGCCGTTGCGTTGGGATACTTGACCAGAACCTCGTTGAGCCGGTCCCGGCCCCAGAGCTGCCGGTCGAAATTCATCGCGTCGATCAGACCGTCGGTGTACAGGAACAGGCAATCGCCCGGGTGGATTTCCAGCGTTTCGGTCAGATATTGAGTCTCTTCCATTACGCCGAGCACCAGCCCGCCGGTTGACAGCTCCTGGACCTTACGGTCCCGGACCAGCAGCGCCGGTTCGTGGCCACAGTTGCAGTAGGTGACGGTCCGCGTGCGGGTATCGATCACGGCCAGAAAGAGGGTGACAAACTCCCCATCGCGGCATTCCCGGCACGCCGCCGAATTGAGCTTGCCGACGACATCCGTCAGTGTGTGGCGTTGGTAGCCGCCGTCGGCATAGGCCCGCAGCATTCCGCGGAACATGCTCATCATAATGGCCGCCGGGATTCCTTTGCCGATGACATCCGAGATCGCCACGCCCAGCGTGTGATCGTCGATCTGGAAAAAGTCGTACAGATCTCCGCCGACCTGGAAGCACGGCTGATAGACGGCCGCCACATCCAATCCGCAAATGCACGGGGCCTTATCGGGAATCATCCGTCGCTGGATGGCCGCGGCCAGGTTCATCTGCTCGTTCATGCGGGCCCCTTCGATGGCCTGCTCGTAGAGCCGCGCGTTGGTGATGGCCACCGCGCATTGGCTGGCCACCAGCCGCGCCAGCGAGACGGAGCTGCGATTGAAGCGGTTAGGCTCGGGGCTGTAGAGCCGCAGTACGCCGATGGGCTTGTCGCGGAAGATCAGGGCCACGGTCAACTGGCTGACCAGACCCTCCCGCCGCGAGGCCTCGGGGTACTTGACCCGCGGGTCGATCCGCATGTCGGCGATGACGACGGCCTTGCCCTTGAAGGCGTCTTTAATCACCGGTTCGTTCTTGGTTACGGGGCCCTTGTTCCGGTAGGCCTCGCTGAGGCCGAAGGTGGCGCTCATTTTCAGGTCGCCCGTCTCGTCATCCAACAGGCGGATGGAGCAGGCCTGGGTATTGGTCACCTTCACCGCGGCGCCGGCCAGACGGTCCAGCACCTGCTGCAGCGTAAAATTTCCCGCGACCATCGTCGAGATCTGATAAATCTGTTCGTCGCGACTGAGTTTTTTTGATTTCCGATATCTCATGGTTTCCATCAATAGCAATCGTCAGGTTATCTATAAAGCACCCGACACAACCTATCCGCAATCCCTGCGGAACGCCGTATTATACCATCTTTTTTTCCGTCCGCGACAATTTGATGAGGGGAGGATGGTTTTTTC
>PMBP01000344.1 GCA_003152975.1 Phycisphaerales bacterium
TAACTTCTGCCGGCTTTTGTGGTAGCGACACCCCCCCGCCGCAGCCGTGGCTGGGGATCCATGTGATGATGGGGAGCAAGGACGGGACGGAGAAACTGACGGCGGCCGTGGCGGAACTGGCGTCGCTGGGGATCAATGCGCTCGTCACGGAGATCAATTACGGATACCAATTTGAATCGCATCCGGAATTGAGCGGCTCAAACGCCAGCAACAAGGCTGATATCCAGAAGCTTGTCGCTGAATGCCGCAAGCACAAGGTGCGGCTGATTCCGCAGTTTCAATGCCTGGGGCATCAGTCATGGTCGGGCACGACTTTTTCGCTGTTGACGAAACATCCTGAACTCGATGAAACGCCGGGAAAATATCCACAAAACAAGGGGATCTATTGCCGGAGCTGGTGCCCGCTGCACCCGGAGGTCAACGCGATGATCTTCGACCTGATGGATGAACTACTCAATGCGTTTGAGGCCGACGCGCTGCATGTGGGGATGGACGAGGTGTTTTTGATCGGCGACGACGATTGTCCGCGATGCAAGGGCAAGGACAAGGCGGAGCTGTTTGCCAAGGCGATAATGGATTATCACGGGCACCTGGTCGGCAAGCGGAAGGTCGAGATGCTGATGTGGGGGGACCGGCTGATCGACGCAGAGAAGATTCGCTACGGCGAGTGGGAGGCCAGCAAGAATGGTACGGCCGGGGCGATTGATCGGATTCCGAAGGACATCGTGATCTGCGATTGGCACTACGAGCCGAGACAGGCATACGAGTCGGTGCCAATGTTTGTGGAAAAGGGATTTCGCGTCTGGCCGGCCAGTTGGAAAAATCCCAAGTCCGCACAGGCCCTGATCGAATACTCGAAGACGGTTGCCAGTCCCCGAATGGTCGGGCATCTGAACACCACCTGGGGTTCCGTAAAATTTCAAGACCTGGCCCGTTTTGAACCGTTGCTTTATTCCGTGCGTTCATTTGGAAAAGGTTCGGGGGCATATTTGTCGGAGGTCCGCGCGTTGATGCAGCAACAGTGGCCGGGCAACCGCACGATCAACCTCGTCTGCCACGGGCACAGTGTCCCGGCGGGATATTTCACGACGCCGGTCGTGGACACTTTCAACGCGTATCCTCATCTACTCGGCGCGGCACTGAAGGAGCAGTACCCGTATGCGGTGATCAATGTGATCGTGACGGCCATCGGGGGCGAAAATTCGGAAAGTGGCGCCAAGCGATTCGAAGCGGAGGTCCTGGCACTTCGGCCGGATGTGATTACAATCGATTACGGGCTCAACGACCGCGGGATGGGGGTGGACAAGGCCAGGGAAAACCTGACGGCCATGATTCAGCAGGCCAAGGCCAAAGGGATCAAAGTACTGCTGTTGACGCCGACGGCGGACCTGTCGGCGGCGATGAACGATCCGCAGGATCCGCTCTGCCAGCAGGCGGAGATGATCCGGGGCCTTGCGGGGGCACAGCAGGTCGGACTGGTGGACAACTTGAAGGCATTCCAGCATTATGTCTCACAGGGCGGAAAGCTTGAAGACATTATGTCGCAGGTGAATCACCCAAACCGGAAAGGCCACGATCTTGTGGTCAAGGGCCTGATGGAATGGTTCAGTTCTCAATAGATTCCCCGTACACAACTCAATTTAAGGATTTCACTGAGGGCGGAATTCATGCGAACACTTTCCCATCCATCGTGGACACGCAAAACAACCATTACGGCCTGGACCCTGATCGAAATCCTTCTGCTATCCCAGGCAGTACAGTCTGAACCCATCCGACAGCACCCGGACAACCCTCACTATTTCACATTCCGGGGCAAGCCGACTGTCCTGATTACCTCGGCCGAGCATTATGGCGCGGTGGTGAACCGGGATTTCAATTATGTCGCCTACTTCGACATGTTGCGAGCTTACGGCCTGAATTACACGCGGATTTATCCGGGCTTTTTGTTCGAGCCGCGAGACAAATTTATCAAGGGCAACACCCTGTCGCCCCGGCCGGAAAGTCTGGTGCTGCCGTGGGCCCGGAGCGATAAGCCGGGTTTCCGTCTCGATGGCAATCGGTTTGACCTGGATCGATGGAACCCGGAGTTCTTCGCGCGACTGAAAGATTTTCTTGCCCAGGCGGACCGGTGCGGCATTGTCGTCGAAATCTGTTTCTTCAACTGTCAATACGAGGACACTTGGCCGCTTTCGCCCCTGTCCATCGGGAACAATATCCAGGGCGTTGGCGACTGTCATTTCAACGACGCCCAGACGCTCCGCCACGGGGAGCTTGTGAAGGCCGAAACCGCCTATGTCCGAATGATCGTCGAGGAAGTCAATCCGTTTGACAATGTGNNATCCTGGAAATCTGCGACGAACCGATTCTGCTGGGCACTCCGGCGAACGAGGCCGGGGCATGGATTCGCCACATGGCGGACGCGGTCATCGCGACAGAGGCCCGGTTGCCGAACAAACATTTGCTTGCCCAGCAAGTCGAGGGCGAACCGGGCGGGCCGTGTGACCTGTCGGCCGATCCCCGCATCACAGTGATCACTGCGCAGTATGTCTGGGAGGCCATGAGTCGGCAGATGGGCGGCCTACAGGCGC
>PMBP01000377.1 GCA_003152975.1 Phycisphaerales bacterium
GAAAGACCAGTTCGTTTCAGGATAGTACTCCTACGATTCTCATTTGCGAAACACTGTGGGCTTTATTTAGCCGATACAATTATACCCCCTGCGCTTGGGGGATTCAATAGGGTAATCGGCATTGCGGCCGGTCGGCTTTACAGGCGGGTCTGCGACGGGTACAATATGGCGTTTTCGGCTACACGGCCGTCAGCTACGGGAAACGAGCATGAGCCAGGGTAAGAACATCGAGCTGTCGCTGGTCATCCCTGTCCTGAACGAACAGGACAGCTTGCAGGGATTGTACGGGGAAATCGTACAGGCCCTGGGGGAGCGGTATTCCTACGAGGTGATTTTCGTGGATGACGGCAGCTCCGACGGCAGTTTCAAGGTTCTGGAGGGGCTGCACAAGAACGACCCGCGGGTACGGGTGATCCGGCTTCGGCGGAATTTCGGACAGACCGCGGCGCTGGCGGCCGGATTTCGGCACAGCCGCGGGCGGGTGATCCTGCCCCTGGATGCCGACGGCCAAAACGACCCGGCGGATATTCCCGCGCTGGTCGCGCGGCTCAGCGAGGGGTTCGACATCGTCAGCGGGTGGCGCCGGGACCGGAAGGATACGCTGGTCACGCGGAAGATCCCGTCGCGGTTGGCCAACTGGCTGATCAGCCGGATCACGGGGGTACACCTGCACGATTTCGGATGCACGCTAAAGGCCTATCGGGCCGAATCCCTGCGGGAGATCCGGCTGTACGGGGAGATGCACCGGTTTATCCCGGCCCTGGCCAGCTGGGGCGGAGAGAGGGTGACGGAGATGGAGGTGAACCATCGGCCGCGGCGGACGGGCAAGACCAAGTACGGGCTGGCGCGGACATTCAAGGTTATACTGGACCTGATGACGGTCAAATTCCTGGCGTCGTTTTCGACCAAGCCGATCTATGTGTTCGGGGGACTGGGAGGAATCTGCTTTCTGGGGTCGGTTCTGACGGGGCTGGTCGTGCTGTATTCGAAGTTCCTCTCCGAGCCGCCGCTGAACATCAACCGCAACCCCTTGTTCGTGCTGAGCATGATGTTGATGACGGCGGCGATCCAGTTCGTCATGATGGGGTTGCTGGCGGAAATTTTGGTGCGGACCTATCACGAGTCGCAGGATCGACCCACCTATGCCATCGAGACGATCCTCGAAACACCCGACGATGCGGAGAGGGCCTGACGACATGGCGCAGATGCGGTCTCGACGGATCGAACCGAAAGCGCCGCCGAAGCCGGCGCAAGCCCGGCGATTTCCGGTTGAATGGGTCGCGCTGGCGGTGGTGTTGCTGGTCGGGGGGATTCCATTTGCGATCGGCAAATATATGGAATTCAGCATGCCGGGGCCGTTCGACAGCGGGGCCTATGTCTATGCGGCCGAAGCTCTCCTGCAGGGTCGCCACCTTGGGACGGATCTGGTGACCTCGGCACAGCCGGCGACGCTGCTGGTGAACCTGGTGGGGGTGTGGCTGTTCGGATTCAACGAAACAGGACCCAAGCTCATCCAGATGCTGATGCAGCTTGCGGCATTGGCGATGATGTATGGTGCTTTGCGACGGCTGTACGGCCTTCCGGCGGCGGTGGTGGGCGCGTCGGTGGCGGCGATCTATCTGTCGGCGCCGCTGATCGCCAAGTACGGCAATGTCAAGGAACAGTTCATGATCTCGATGATGGTGATGGGGATCTGCTGTTTCGTGCAGTATCGGCTCCGCGGGGGAGCGTGGCGGGCGGTGCTGGCGGGGGCGCTGCTGATGAACGCATTCTATTTCAAGGCCACGGGGGTATCGGCCGGGGCGGCGGTGGTCGCATTTCTCACGCTTCAAACGGCGATGCGGCGGCAGACGCTGCGATCGTTCAGTAAGGACTTCGTGCTGCTGCTGGCGGGAGCTTGCCTCGGACTGATTCCGCTGGGAATCTTTTTTGCCGTGCAGGGACGGATGATCATGTTTTACTTCACGCTTCCGTGGTTATTCCTGAAACTGGTTGTGGCATTGACGGTGGTGGCGGCGGCGGGCGTTGGGCTGATAGGACTGGTAAGACGATATCACCTGGTTCAACAACTCCGCCAGGTACGGCCGGGTATCTGGATTGTCGGGACGATCCTGATTGTTGTCGCGACGGGCCTGGCTCTTGGTATGGTGTATCGAAAGGGAAATGAGATTGGTCCGGAAGACGCATGGGATGCCGTGCATTCCTATGTGTGGAATCACCCGATTGTGAATTATCCCTGGAGGGTTGAGGAACGGATCGAGGGGATCTGGGATCAACTGGTGTGGATGACGACCGGCCAGAGCAATTATGTGGGGGCCGGCCGCGCGGCGTGGAGCTTTGAAAAGCAAAGGCCGATCGTGTTTCGCTATTATGGGGCATTAAAGCTACCGATCCTGTTGGCGTTGCTTTCCATCGGAGCGGCGGCAGTGGCCTGGATCGCCGGGCGAAGAAAACCGGCCTTACCGACCACGGAGCCGTCGTTCGAGAATCGTGCCCGATCCGTGGGGGCCGAGGTGGTACTGTTGTTTGCGATCTGGTGGCTGTTGGACATGTCGTTTGTCTGGATCAGCCCGCGGTCCTTTGAGGAATATTATCTTCCGCTAAACGCCTCGGCGGCAATGACGGGGGGGTATCTATTGGGGTGGTATCGCGATTGTTTCCGCGCGGCCGAATTCAAGATTCCCTGGTTGACGGGCGGGACGATCGTCGGCCTGGTCGCAGTGATCATGGTCTGGCCGATCTTCGTCGGCCTGTCTGTCAGTCCCTTTAGTGGAACGGAATACAAACAGCTCGATCCCCGGACAAATCAAGAAATTAAATATCTCGACCGGGGGTACGCCCAGCGGCTGGAAGAAGTCCGGCAACGCAAGCAGAACCAGCCGCCGTGGGAACGAGTGGCCCAGGTAATTCGCGAGCAGAGTCAGCCGAGCGATGGAATCTTCGTGTGGGGGTGGTACCCCGGGATCTATGTGCAGGCCCAGCGACTCAGTCCGGCCCCGAAGGCCTTCGAGAGCGAAATGCATGTGATCCACCCGGCCTTCCTTTCCCAGGAGGTGACCTGGATCCTACAGGGATTTGCCCGGCAGATGCCGGTATTTATCGTTGATAGCCGCAAGAGAGAGTTTCCGTGGGACCGTCGCCCGCTGGAGCTGTGGCCGACCCTGCAGGACGGGCGATTGATTCCGAACCAGCCGGCAGCGATCGCCGAGTATGATGCGGCGTACCATAAGTTTCTATTGAATAGTTCCGGCAAAGACGAGATGCTCCGATACGACGCCATGGAGCCGCTGCGGAAATTCGTCCGGGACCATTACGAGATCGTGAACGATCGGGCTTTTATGCCACAGCATATCCTGTTTCGTCTGAAGCCCGGCGGCTCGTCCACGCCCGGCCCGCGTATGCCATGAAGATCCTGATGCTCAATTACGAATTTCCGCCGATCGGGGGCGGTGCGGCCCCGGTGACGCGGGAATTGTGCCGCCAACTGGCCTGCGAAGGTCACGCCGTCGATGTGGTCACGATGCATTTTCGGGGCCTGCCGCGCTACGAAGAGACCGACGGTTTTCGCATCTGGCGGACGCCGGCGATCCGCAAGCGGCCGAATATCTGCCACACCCACGAAATGGTAAGTTTTCTGCTGGGGGCGATGCCGCGGGCAACGCGGTTGGTCAGGGAGAACCGCTACGATGTGATCCACTGCCACTTCATTATCCCAACCGGTCCGCTGGGGTGGATGCTGAGCCGACGATTCCGAATTCCGCTGTTGATCACCTGCCACGGCAGTGATGTGCCGGGGTACAACCCGGACCGGTTCGGGCTGACGCATCGGCTCATCGGCCCGGCATGGCGATTCCTGGTGCGACGCTGCCAGATGCTGGTCTCGCCGAGTCAGTCGCTGGCCGACCTGATCCATCGCCACCAGCCCAATCTTGCCGTGCGGGTGATTCCCAACGGGATCATCGAATCGCCAGTCGTCCCGAACCAGAAGGATAAGACCATTGTGCTGTGCAGCCGTCTGCTGCCGCGGAAGGGGTTTCAACACGCGCTGGCGGCGGTGCACGATCTCGATCTCGGGTGGCAGGTGGAGGTCATCGGCGACGGGCCCTACCGCGGAGACTTGGAGCGGATCGCGGCCGGATCAAAGACGCCGGTGCGTTTCCACGGGTGGCTCGATCAGCGGGATCCGCGATTTGCCGAGTTGTATGCCCGGGGGGCGATCTTCGTGTTTCCGTCGGAGTCGGAGAATTTTCCGTCGGTGCTTCTGGAGGCGATGCGGGCGGGGATGGCCATCATTGCCAGCAATGCCGGCGGTTGTCCAGAGGTGGTGGGCGATGCGGCGATGCTGGTTGCGCCGGGCGATGTCGAGAAGATTCGAAAGCGGATCATCGAGCTGGCCGGATCGTCGGAACTGCGCCGGCGGCTGGGAGAGGCGGCCTTGGCCCGCGTTCAGCAGTTTGGCTGGCCGACCGTCGCGGGGCAGTATGTCCGCTGCTATCAGGAGATTGTCGAGAAAGGATTGCATAAAAAGGTGACGCCGCCGTGAACGCCGAATCCGCCATCCGCGTGTGCTTTGTGTCGCCCAAGTCCTACCCGCTGTTCCGGCCGGAAACGCCGGGGGTCTTTGGGGGGGCGGAGGTGGACCTGTTTTTGCTCGGGACCGAACTGGCCAAAGACCCGCGGTTCGCCGTGTCGTTTGTGGTGGCCGATTACGGACAATCTGCCGAGGAAACGGCCGAGCCGATCCGGCTGATCCGGTCGGTGAATTTTCAGGCAGGCGGACTGGCCGGGGCGATGCGGGTGTGGAAGGCCCTCCAGGCGGCGGACGCGGCCGTGTATATGATCAAGACGGCCTCGCCGGGCGTTCCGCTGACGGCGGCCTTTTGCCGGCGACATCGGCGGGCCTTCGTCTATCGCACGGCCAGCGCCCGCGAATCCGACGGGCGATATCGGCAGGAGCATCCGATTTTGGGGCGTGCGTTTACATGGTCGCTGCGGCAAGCGGCGGCCGTGCTGTCGCAGAACCAGACCGACCGTGACAATCTATTGCGGATATCAGGGATAGATTCAGTCGTGATCCCGAACGGCCACCCGATGCCTCCGCGGACGAATGTGGCCCGCGAATTTGTCCTGTGGGCCGGGCGCAGCGAGCCGGTCAAGGGGCCGTGGCGTTTTCTCGACCTGGTTCGGGCTTTGCCGCAGGAGCGGTTTGTCATGCTGTGTCCGAAGGCCACCGGCGACAACGACTACGACCGCCTCCGCGAGACGGCGCGGGCGATCGCCAACCTGCAATGGCACGACGCGATTCCGTTTGGTCAGACCGACGATTTTTTCCGGCGGGCCAAGGCGCTGGTCAACACCAGCGATACGGAGGGATTTGCCAACGCATTCATCCAGGCCTGTGCTCACGGCACGCCGATTGTGTCGCTGTCGGTGAACCCGGACCTGTTTCTGACGCGGCACTCCTGCGGGATCGACTGCGGGGGCAGCCCCCAACGGTTGGTCGAGGGGTTGCGGTTTGTGCTGGAGGGTAATCGCTATATCGAACTGGGCAAAAACGCCCGCGCGTATGCCGAGGGTCATCACGACATCGCTCGGATTGTCGAGCGCTACAAGGATTTGTTCACGCGGCTTGCCGCAAATCGGTCCCGCTGAAACCTCAAGAGGGTGAGGGTTTTCGGGTCGGTCCCCGGCGCAGGCCGGTGATTCGGGCCAGACGCGACACGCTTCGCAAGGCGGCGGCCGTCAAGCCCGGACACAACGAGGCCGCCCAAACGAATAACCGAAAATACCACTCCAGTAAACACCGAAATTCTCCCGACAATCGCCGCGCCGGCCGGCCCAGTCCCGCAAACAGCATCCCGCCAATCCACTTGCGCAAAAGAAGCGACGCACAGGGACCAAACTCGGCGGCCTTGCCGTGCTGTTCGGCCAATCGCAGATTGCGGGAAAGAAAATCGACCATCGCCTCGATATCCTGCGATCGGCTCTTGATGAGACTGTCGGGGGTGTCGAGGTGATAAACCGCCAGCGGTTCATAAACGATACCGATATCCGGATAGTCGAAGGCGATCCGAAACCACATGTCGAGATCTTCGGTTGTTTTATACTCGCCCCGGAATTGGCCGACCCGCTCGAACGCCTCCCGGCGGATCAGCAGGGTATCCGTGCAACCCCAGAGGTTCTGGATGAATGCCATAAAGAATGACATTCGTTCGGGTCGGAGAGGATTTTCCGGTACGGCAAAGTGCGGCCCGCTTCGACCCTGGGAATCGCTGCGGAGAAAATTGCCGGTGACCCAGGCCAAGTCCGGACGGGCCTGGAGGATCCGGATCTGGCGTTCCAGCCGGTCCGGCAACCATTCGTCATCGGCGTCGAGAAAGGCGATCCAGGGGTATTTCGCCTCCTGAATACCGCGATTCCGCGCCGCACCCGGGCCGGCGTTGGGCTGCCGGACAGCGTCGATCCGTTCGTCGTATTCGCTGACGGCCGCAGCCGTTCCGTCGGTCGAGCCGTCATCGACGACGATGATCTGCTCGGGCGGCCGCGTCTGCGACAGAACGCTGTCGATCGCCCGGCCGATCGTTGCCACGCTGTTGTACGCGGGGATCACCACGCTGACGGATATATTGTGATCGTCCATACCGAAATCCCGTCCTCAGAGTGAATCCAGCAACTCGACAAGTGTCCCGGCCTGCCGTCGGGTGTCGAAGCATCGCTCGGCGGTCTGCCGCCCGGCCCGGCCGATCTGACGGGCCAGGTCGGGATGGTCCAGCAACCATTCGACGGCCTGGACAATGCTCGCGGGGTTATCCGGCTCGATCAGGATCGCGTCCTGACGATCGGTCAGATACTCGGTCACATCGCTGACCCGCGAGGCGACGACGGGGCGGCCAGTGGCGAGGTATTCGCCGAGCTTGAAGGGGAATCCCGCCTGGGCAAATGCCGAAGAGCCACGGGTCATGCACAGGATATCGAACTCGCCCAGCCGACGGGAATATTCCCCGGCCTCCAGATAACCCAGCCAGTCGATGCGGTCCCTGCAGGCCATCGCTTCCACCCGCTGCCGCACGGCCTCCATCCGTTCCGGCGAGCCCCGGCCGGTCAATTCCAGCCGCAGGTCGCGTCCGCGGGAACAAAGGGTCTCAAATGCCTCCAAAAGAACTTCGACTTTGTCCTTGTCGCCGAAAGTCCCGCCATACAGCATCTTCACGGGGCTTCCGAAGGGGCGGTCGATAAAAGGAATCTCGTCGAGATTCACGCAGATCGGCAGCCGCCGAACGGGACATCGACCGCCGACAAGCGGCTCGATCTGATCCTGCAGCCGCCGCGAAATCACCAGCACCGCGTCGGCCAACCGGCCGATCCGCCGTGTGAGAAACACCGCAGAGGCGTGCTTGACCCGTGCGAAAAAATCCTTCGCGTGGCCCTGAACGCGGATATCCTCGACCAGATAAAAGACCACGCGGTAACCAATCCGGCGGGCACGATAAACAAAGACGAGGTTGTCGGTACTGGGCGGGCCATAGACAAACAGGATATTCTTCGTGTCGGGCCGATACCATCGCCGCAGCAGGCCCAGCCCTTCCCGGATGTACCCCGGTAGGCCGAACACCGACGACAGACCCGGACGCAGCCCCGCGCCGACGGTGTGGTATTCGACACCTTTGTGGACTCCGGAGGTTGGATTGTCGGCCGCAAAATCACGGCCCTGCCGCAGGACCAGAATCCGCGGGGCAACGCTCACCTCCGCCTGCAGGGCGTCCATGAGATTCTGCAGAAGCTGCGTGCCCGCCATCCCGNNTTCCCGCGAAAGCGGGAATCCAGACCGTTCGGTCATGGAAAGCTTGATTTCTTTCGATCCTTTCCACAAGGAATCATTCTCGGCGAATTGTAGCGGGCCCCGCCGCGATATGAAAATAAAAAAGGCGGCGCTGAATAAACCGCCTTGAACATGGTTATCTTCCCGAGGCCGATATTCCCCTGAGCTTTCCCCATTGATTCCGGACCCGGGGGCCGATGAAACCCTTGAATCGAACCCAGATAGTGATCCAGCGGGACAGGGCGATTGTCACCCGACAACAGACATATTCTCCGCCAAATTGTCTTGTCGCCGGGAATCGTCGCAACAAATCCTGGGCCTGAGGTTTGAGGCCGTTACGGGCCTTGTCCCGGGCGATTCGCAAGGCGATATGGTTGATGATGTTTTCCATCAGCCCGCGACGGTAATCCGGACAATCACGCAATAGAATCTGCGGATCCAAGAGAAATGGCGGGAGAGGCCGTTCGGCATAATGGGATAAGCCGCTATCCTCCCGATGGTGGATGACGGCAGCCGGGCCGACGGCCAGGATTGTCGTGCGGATTCCCAGACGCATGAAAAAAATCGTGTCTTCTCCTAACAAACAGCGATTTTCGGCGTAAAAACCGCCCACCCGTTGTGCCAAGTCGGTCCGGATCATCGTCGTATCGGTATGCAGAAAGGACAGTATCCAATCGGCCCGAACGGGGTCTTCATCTCCAGTTAAACGATATTTTGTACCGGGGCGAATCCCGCGCCGTCCCCAGCGCCAGGTCATGTCCATGCGATGGGGCCATTCGTAATACATACTGGCCACAATACCGACATCAGGATTGGATTCGAACGCCGAGACGCTATTGGACAGGTAGCCCGGCATCCATTCGTCGTCGGCGTCGAGAAAGGCCACCAAGGGAGCCCTGGCCCCAAACAGGCCGGCGTTGCGGGCGGGGCCGGGGCCGCCGTTGGCTTGACGAATCAATTCGATACGCGAATCGCCAAGAGATTGAACCTGGGCGGGGCCGTCATCCGTCGATCCGTCATCGACGACGATCAATCGCCAATCCGTGAAGGTCTGCCGGCGGATCGATTCGACCGACCGAAGAACGGTTCGCGATTTGTTGTACAGTGCCATGACGATATCGACACGGGCCATAAGTCATCGGCTCCCACAAAACCCGAATACTTTCGGATTGTCAACGACCTTTGATTCGTTCATACCATTGTCCCAAACGCGGGAAATAGGATTTGATCCGATTTGTCGCCACGAAGTATCGCGAATACAGTCCCCCGAACTCCCTCAGAAGGTCGCGAACCTCTCGGCCTTGACGGAGGTCCAGCAACATCGTCAGCCAGGAGCCGAGCATCTTGGCCGCACAGGGCCGGAAGTCCTCGGCCTTGCCGGATTGATCGGCAAGCTCGAAGTGGCGGCGAAGGAACTCGGCGATGATCTGCGGATCGCAATGGGCCTTGATGGTACTGTTGGGAATATCGAGATGATAGACGGCCAGGGGCTGGGCAACAAAACCGATTGCCGGGTGGCGATAGGCGACGCGAAACCACAGGTCCATGTCGTTGATGCGTTTTTGGCCGGGCAGAAACATCCCCGCCTCGACGATCGCGTCGCGGCGGAGGATCATCGTGTCCGTGCAGCCGGCCGCGAAGAGATTGTGGGCGACAAAATAACTGCCGAAGACCTCCCCGCCGCCCAGATGCTTCCGGATCGCGTCCATCCGGGACGAGGTGATATCCTCCCACTGCCGGTGACCCGCGTCGCAGTCGCAGCGGAAAAAGTTGCCGGTCGCCCAGACCAGTTCCAGATGCCTCTCGACAATGCCCCCCAACAGCGAGATCGCCTCGGGCAACCACGCATCGTCGCCGTCGAGAAATGCGATCCAGTCGGATTTGGCCGCCAGGATTCCCGCGTTGCGGGCGGCGCTGGCCCCGGCATTGTCCTGTCGAATCACGCGGATGCGGCCGCCGAAAGAGGCCAGAATCTGCGGCGTCTCGTCGGTGGAACCGTCATCGACGACGAGGATCTCGTCGAGGGCCCGCGTCTGCCGCAGAGCGCTTTCGACGGCCCTGCCGATGTACGGCCCCAGATTGTACGCCGGGATCACCGCGGCAATCGTCGGCGCCATCGATCGTCTCCCTTACCCAAACAGAATCCGCAGGATATCGTTGTAAGTCAGCCACAGGAACACCGACAGCAGAAACGCGATGCCCGCATAGCTGATGATTTCCTGCACCTTTTCCGACAGCGGCTTGCCGCGGAGCTGTTCGATCAGCAGCAGCACGATCACGCCGCCATCGACGATCGGCAGCGGCAGCAGGTTCATCACGGCGATGCACGAGCTGATCAGGCCGAGGAAATAAATGTAATCGACCAGCGAACGGCTGGCGATGCTGTAACTGACCGAGACGATGCCGACAGGACCCATCAAGCTCTTGGGGCTGACATCCCGGCTGATCAACCGTTGGAGAGTCACCACCGACTGGGCGATGAACTGCCAGGTCTTCTTCATGCCCCAGCCCACGGCGGCGATGGCATTGGGAGCCTTATAGACCCGCTTGAGGGTCTCCAGCGGAACCAGCGCCGCGAACACCGGCTGGACATTCACCGCGCCTTCCTTGGGAATGTCCAGGCCGACCGACCCGGCGTTCTGCTCGTTGAGGCGGTATTCGACGCTGATCTTCTCGCCGGCATTGCTATCGATCAGGCGGGCAATATCGTAAAAGCTGCGGACCTCCTGGCCGTCGATAGTCGTAATCGTCGCGCCGCGCGGGATATCCAGCGTCGGCTGGTCGGTGCCGACCGTGCCGGCCACGACCGGGTGCTCGGCGTCCAGCGCCACCGCGATGCCGATGGTCACGCGGTCGGTATTGGGCAGCGCCCGCGGAACGATCTCCACCGAGACCGTGTCTTCCTTGCCGTCGTCATCCTTGCGAAGGACGGTCATCGGCATGGATTTGTTCTTGTGGTCGATGGTGACCCGCCGCAACTCCTCGTAAGTGGGGACCTCGATATCCCCGGCCTTGAGGATGATGTCGCCCTTGCGCAGCAGCGGGGCGGGCTTTTCCGCGTCGGAAAGCTTGGGGCCGAAAAATTTCGAGATCCATCCCTTCGGCGTTGTCCGAGTTTCAAGATCCGCAATAATCTTTAATCGCGGAACGAGCGACCCCACATGGCACAGGTCAAACTCGGTGCTGAAGTTGGCGTTGGTTTGCGGCCACTGCAGCGGAATCCGTACCTCCACAATTGGGCTTGGAAGTTTTATGTCATTCTTCTCGATGGAACCCTTCGCATCTTTCCCCTTGGATCGCGCGACGGTCAGGGAGATCGAATCGGCAAAGGTCCCGCGGACGATTTCCTCCATGTCCCAGACATTCGCGACGGGCTTGCCGCCTGCGCCCACGATCTGGTCACCCGGGACAAAACCCGTTTTCTCTTTGAACAGCTCGGCCTCGCCGGGCGTGATCTTTCGCTCGATCGTCAGGGTTTGGCCCTGCTGGATGCCCAACGAGCGGCCGGGAATGTCGGACAGGACCGCATCTTCGGCGACGACATCGACTGCGTCGATCCGGCCGTCCGGCCGCTTGACCTTGAAGTGGATGGGCTGACCCTTGCCCGACAAAGCCGGGGCCAGGACCAGCGAGGTGAAATCGACAAAGGTCTCGCCATTGACCTCGACGATCTCGTCGCCGGCCCGCAGGCCCTGTCGCTCGGCCGGAGAGCCCGGCAGGACCGAACCCACCACGGCCGGAGGAAGTTTCATCCCCACCATGAACACGACCATGAAGATCAGAAAGGCGCTGATTGCGTTGAAGATCACGCCCGCCGCGACAACGGCCACGCGGATCCAGATCGACTTATTGGTAAAGGAGCGCGGATCGGCGGTCTGCTGAACGGCCCCGGTGTCTTCCTGCCCGAGCATCTTGACGAACCCCCCGAAGGGAATCAGTCCGATGCGGTACTCGGTGTCCCAGGCTAGCGGATCGGCGACCTGCGCCAGCGGCGAATCGGTCTTGTTGCCCGCGTCGCCTTCATCGACCTCGAACAGCTTGGGCAGGATCGACAGCCGATAGCCGTCGCTCTTGCGGGTGAAGGCCACCAGCGTCGGCGGAAAGCCGATCGAAAACGCCTCGACCTTGATCCCGGACAGCTTAGCCACGATGAAGTGTCCGAACTCGTGCACGACGACCACCGCGCCGAAGCCCAGAATCACCAGCATGATATTCATGAAGGTCAGCGGGTTATTGGCGATCCAATACCCGCCCGCCGCGACCAAAACGATCGCGATGATCAATCGCATCCAGTTAATTTTCTTTTGCACCGCCATGTATCTTCATTCTCCACTAAGAGGAATCATCGTTTCACGCCAAGTCGCCAAGCCGCAAAGTAACAAATTAAATTATTTCAACCTCGTTATATTCTTTTCTTGGCGCCTTTGCGTCTTTGCGTGAGGCCCAAATTGAAAATAGAAAATCGGAAATTGAAAATTGTTTACGCCGTCTGCCGGATCGTCTCCCGTGCCGTCCGCCGCGTCTGGCGATCGACTTCCAGGATCTCGTCCAGCGTCGCCGCGTCACCGCCGGGCAGCTTGTTGAGGCAATCCTCGACCAGCTCTGTAATCATCGGAAAACGGATGCGTCCGGCAAGAAATTCTTCCACGGCCACCTCGTTGGCGGCGTTGAAGACCACCGGCGCCGATCCGCCGCGTCGGGCCGCCTCGTACGCCAGGTCCAGCGAGCGAAACACCCGCCGGTCCGGCGGTTCGAACGACAGCCGCCCCAGCTCCTCCAGCCGCAGTCGCGTCCCCGCGCCCCGGCATCGGTTCGGCCAGGTCAGGGCATACTGGATCGGCAATTTCATGTCCGGGGCCCCGAGCTGTGCGACCACCGAGCCGTCGATGAATTCGACCATCGAATGGACGATCGACTCCGGATGGACCAGCACGGCGATTTTGTCCACCGGCACATCAAAGAGCCACACGGCCTCGATAATCTCCAGCGCCTTGTTCATCATCGTCGCACAATCGACGGTGATCTTGGGCCCCATGTTCCAGGTCGGGTGGTTGAGGGCCTGCTCGACGGTCACCTCGCGGATCTGCTCGGCCGTGGCCCCGCGAAAGGGCCCGCCCGAGGCCGTCAAAATAATCCGTCCGATCTCCTCGTGCCGTCCGGCCTGCAGGGCCTGAAAAATCGCCGAATGTTCGCTATCCACCGGCAAAATCGTCGCCCCGCCCGCCCGCGCCGTCTCCGTCAGCAGTTTGCCCGCGACGACCAGCGGCTCTTTGTTGGCAATCGCCAGCGTCTTGCCGCATCGCGCCGCCGCCAGCACCGCCGGCAGCCCCGCCGCGCCCACCACGGCCGTCAGGACGATATCGACCTCCGGCAGTGACGCGATCTCCACAAGTCCCTCCGGGCCGGACAGGATCCGTCCGGGAAAGCCCTTCATTGCCGTTTGAAACGCCCGATGCTTGTGCGGATTGGCCACCGCCGCCACCGCCGGCCGGAACTGCAGGCACTGGCGTTCGAGCAACTCGATATTGTCCCGCGCCGATAGTGCAATCACCTCATACCCCGACCCCAGCGCGGAAACTACCTCCAACGCGCTTGTGCCGATCGACCCGGTCGATCCCAATATCGCGATTCGTTTGCCCATTCCGTTAAGTATCCCACAAATCCCCCCATCGGTCAACCGCCATTCCCGCGCAGGTATGGAAGCCCCCGGCTTTATGCCGGGGATTGTTGTGGATGGCCGAGAGATGTTTGTATGCCTTCCGCAGATCCAAGTCCCCGTCATCCCGACCGAAGCACGCCAACGGCGTGCGCAGCGGAGGGATCTCCTCTCCGTACCCCAATGTCATGCCGGGCTTGACCCGGCATCCAGCAAAAGAGGGGCTGGTATCGTTCCGCCGAAGGTCCCGATTTGTCGGGATCCCCTTTTTGCCCGGCCTCAAGACCGAGGGATCCATCGTCGGCCCGGCCAAGCTCAAGGATTTCGCGAACTTCGCCGCCTTCTGGAATCGCTTCGATTGCGGGCCGTCGTTTTGGTGCAACGGCCAGGACCTCAACCGCTTCGGCCAAGTCGATATCGATGACCTCCTGGCCTTTTCCAACTATTGGCTTACCGAATCGCCATAACAAAACTGTCTCCGTTGTGTGCAATTTGTAGGGACGGACGGCGTCCGCCCAA
>PMBP01000042.1 GCA_003152975.1 Phycisphaerales bacterium
ATCCGCCCCTGAGAGCCGGCTGGGCCTATGCGCCTTGGCACTCGGGGGATCGGAATGAAGCCAGCACCCTTAAAGCGCCGCTTCGGCGCATTCGACGAGAAGGCGCGCCGCCATAACGAAAGCAAAACCTATGAAAAATGATCGCATTCTCATCTTTGACACGACCTTGCGCGACGGCGAGCAGGCCCCGGGGGCGGCGTTGACGATCAGCGAGAAACTGGAGATTGCCCAGCAGTTGGCCAAGCTGGGCGTGGATATTATCGAGGCGGGGTTCCCGGTCTCGTCGCCGGCGCAGTTCGAGGCGACGCGGCTGTGCGCCGAGAGCATTCAGGGGCCGGTGATCTGCGGGCTTGCGCGGGCCAACGCCAAGGACATCGAGGCGGCCGGGAAGGCGCTGGCGGTGGCGCCGAAGCGGCGGATCCACACCTTCATCGCGACCTCGCCGATCCACATGAAGCACAAGCTCAAAAAGCAGCCCGCCGAGGTGCTCAAGATGGCCGTCGAGGCCGTGGGTTTTGCGCGGTCGTTTACGGACGATGTCGAGTTTTCGCCGGAGGACGCCTGCCGCAGCGAGATTCCGTTTTTGTGCGAGATTTTGGCGGCGGTGATCGAGGCGGGCGCGACGACGCTGAATATTCCGGATACGGTTGGGTATGTTTTGCCGTACGAGTACGGGCGGATCATCGCCGAGCTTAAAGAGAAGGTCCGCGGGGCCGAGAAGGCGATTTTCAGCACGCACTGCCACAATGACCTCGGGATGGCGGTGGCCAACTCGCTGGCGGGCGTGCGGAACGGGGCCCGGCAGGTCGAGTGCACGGTCAACGGGATCGGCGAGCGGGCGGGCAACGCGGCGATGGAAGAGATCATTATGGCGATCCATACGCGGCCGGACTTTTTCAAGGATGTCCAGACGAACATCAAGACCACGGAGATCTTCCGGACCAGCCAGCTTGTTTCGCGGCGGACGGGGTTTGTCGTGCAGCGGAACAAGGCGATCGTCGGGGCCAACGCGTTCGCACACGAGTCGGGGATCCATGTGGACGGGATCCTCAAGGAACGCAGCACCTACGAGATCATGACGCCCGAGACGATCGGGCTGACGGGATCGCGGATGGTGCTCGGGCGGCACAGCGGGCGGGCGGGATTCGCCGACCGGTGCAAGTCGCTGGGTTTTGAGCTGAGCAAGGACGAGATCGACGCGGGGTACGCGAAGTTTACGGCTATTGCGGACAAGAAAAAGGAAGTATTTGACGAGGACATTTCGGCGATCATCAACGACGAGATCCGCGTGGTGGCGCAGGTGTTTTCGCTGGAGTACATGCATGTGTCCAGCGGGACCGGGACGCTGCCGACGGCCAGCGTGAAGATCCGCACGAAAGGCGAGATCAAGCTGGCGGCGGCGTTCGGCGACGGGCCGGTCGATGCGGCGTACGAGGCGATCCGGCAGGCGACGGGAGTGTCGCCGCAGATCGAGGACTACGCGATCCGCGCGATCACCGCGGGCACCGACGCGCAGGGCGAAGCGACCGTGCGAATCCGCAACGGCAAGCGGTCGTTCCTGGGCCGGGGCGTCTCGACGGACATCATCGAGGCCAGCGCCAAGGCGTTCATCGACGCACTCAATCGTATGGCCGGAGCGGAGCCGACGGAGCGACATGCGGAAACGAAGGCCGAGTTATAGGAAACCAATTTCTCACGCCAAGACGCCAAGGCGCAAAGAAATATAGCTTTATCTTGGCGACTTTGCGGCTTTGTGTGAGGTTGAACGGGAGTATACATAGATGGGAATGACGATAACGGAAAAGATTTTGGCACGGGCGGCGGGACGGGACCATGTTGAGCCGGGCGATCTAGTCGATGCGCGGATCGACATCATCATGTGCCACGATGTCACCACGCCGCCGGCGATTTCGATGCTCAAGGCCAAGGGGCTCGACCGCGTGTTCGACCCGGACACGATCGTGGTCACGCCCGATCACTTTCAGCCGGCCAAGGACATCCAGAGCGCCGAGCTGCTCAAGCGGCTGGACACCTGGGCGAAAGAAAAGGGCATTCGGCATTATTACCCGGTGGGCCGGGCGGGCGTGTGCCACGCGCTGCTGCCGGAACAGGGCCATATCCGACCCGGCGAGGTAATCATCGGCGGCGATTCGCACACCTGCACCTATGGTGCGTTTGCGGCGTTCAGCACGGGGATCGGCTCGACGGATCTGGCTGCGGCGATCGCGACGGGGACGCTGTGGTTCAAGGTGCCGGCGACGATGAAGTTTGTCCTCAACGGCAGACTCGGCAAGGGCGTCTATAGCAAGGATGTCATCCTCGAGGCCATTCGGCGCATCGGGACCGACGGGGCGCTGTATCGGGCGATGGAGTTTGTCGGGCCGGCGCTGAAGGGCATGAGCATGGAGGCCCGGATGACGATCACGAATATGGCGATCGAGGCCGGCGGCAAGAACGGCGTGATCGGCTTTGACGAAATCACCAGGGCGTACCTCGACGAGCACCTGCGCGACAAGAAGAACTACACGGTTTTTGAATCCGACGCCGATGCGAAGTTTGTATCCGTCGAGACGATCGACTGCTCGACGCTGGAGCCGATGGTGGCGATGCCGCACCTGCCGAGCAACGGCAAGCCGATCGGCGAGTGCGCGGGCCTGGCGATGGATCAGGCGTATATCGGGAGCTGCACCAACGGCCGGATCGAGGATTTTCGGATCGCCGCGGGGATCATCAAGGGCCGGCAGGTGAAGATCCGCACGATCGTCGTGCCGGCCACGCCGACCATCTGGCGACAGTGCATCGACGAGGGGCTAGCGCAGATCTTCGACGCGGCCGGATGCGTGTTCAGCGCGCCGACCTGTGGGGCGTGCCTGGGCGGATTCATGGGGATACTGGCCGCCGGCGAACGGTGCGTCAGCACGACCAACCGCAACTTCGTGGGGCGGATGGGAAGCCCCAAGAGCGAAGTGTATCTGGCCAGTCCGGCGACGGCGGCGGCCAGCGCGATCGAAGGGACACTAACGGATCCGAGAAAATATCTTTAACCGCGGATTCGTTATCTTTGATTTTTTATTTGGGAGTGAATTATGGCAAAAGCTCATGTTTATAAACGGGATCATATTAACACCGACGAGATCATTCCGGCGCGGTATCTCAATACCGACGACGGGAAAATCCTGGCACGGCACTGCATGGAGGACCTGGACACGCAGTTTTTGAAGAAATGCCGCGAGGGCGACTGCATCGTGGCCGGGGACGACTTCGGCTGCGGGTCGTCGCGGGAGCACGCCGTCTGGTCGTTGCAGGGCGCCCGGGTCGGGGCGGTGATCGCGCAATCGTTTGCGCGGATCTTCTACCGCAACTGCATCAACTGCGGCTTTTACCCGATCGAGCTGCCCGACGCGGTCAACCTGATCGCCGACGGCGACCAGATCGACATCGACTACCAGGCCGGCGTCATCCATAACCGCACGCAGAACACGACGATTCACTTTAAGGCCCTGCCGGATTTCGCGCTGGAGATCGTCCACGACGGGGGGTTGCTCGAGCATATTCAGAAAACAGCATCAAAATAGATTATCCACAGATTACACAGATTTCACGGATTAAAGAATGAAATATATAATCCCGTGTCATCCGTGAAATCCGTGGAAAAAAGATTAATGAAGCAATAAAAGGAATAGAAAGGAAGAAGAATGCCAAAGGCGTACAAGATTGCAGTAATCGGGGGCGATGGGACCGGCCCCGAAGTGACCGCGGAGGCCGTCAAGGTGATGGATGCTGCGGCGGGAAAATTCAAATTCAAGATCGAGAAGACCTATTTCGACTTCGGCGGCGAGCGGTACAAACGGACCGGCGAGACCCTGCCGGACGGCGCGGCGGCGGACCTCAAGACATTTGACGCGATCCTGCTGGGCGCTATCGGCCACCCCGACGTCAAGCCGGGCATCCTGGA
>PMBP01000202.1 GCA_003152975.1 Phycisphaerales bacterium
TGCTATGACAATCCGACCTACGCCGATGGGTTGACGGCCGCCCTCAATGGTGAGTACCCGCCGCTGGTCAATGCCTGCCGCAAACCTGGCGAATGGCAGACCTACGACATCATCTTCCACCGCCCGATCTTCAAGGGCAAGGAAGTGGTTCGCAAGCCCACCTTTACGGTCATCCACAATGGTGTGCTCGTCCAGGACCATGTCGAGTTGACCGGCGGAACCCAATGGAATGGACCCCACGCCATTTCGAACTTCAATCCCCACCCGGACAAGATGCCGATCCAGTTGCAGGACCACGGCAATCCGGTCCGCTTCCGTAACATCTGGATTCGTCCTCTGGCCGATTGAAGGTGTCGAAAATTGGTAGATTCGCCTTCGCCGCTAATGTAACGGCACCACGGCCTGCCAGTTAGCAGGATCGTTCGACGAAACCGCCGGGTCCAGCGTGATCCGCCGCAGCGACTTGCCAAGTCCGTCGGCCTCGGCCGGCCACGGGATGTCGTCGTAGTACAGGATCTCATCGACCACGATCCACGGGACGGCCGGATCCGGCAGATCCGGGGCCAGCGGCTTTTCGATCGCGATTCGCCCGGTATCGTTGGCCAGATCGCCCGTCCACGGGCCAAAGATGTCCACGCCCGGAGTTAGCGCCCCGGTGCCATAGCGGGTCTGGAAAAGGTCCAGGTCGCCCGACGCGGACGGATCGAATCCGACAATGAGAATCCGCTGATGCGCCGGGATCGACGCATTCTGCGGGAAGGTAAACGAAACCTGGCCGTCCAACCGCCACGGTCCGCCCTCGGCCGTCAGCGGTACCGCCTGATCCATCGGATTATACAGCTCGACATACTCCTTATCATTGACTTCCTTCGGATGATACGCGAATTCGCGGATCATCACATGGTTCAGCGGCGCCGTGTTGGCCGAATCCCGACTGGCGAGCATTGAAAACCAATTCGGCCCACCATCGGGCCAGCGACCGAGTGATACAAACTGGCCGTTACCCTTGACCGTCTCGTTTTCCTGTCCCTTGAAGCGGACGCAGTCCACCACGCGGTCGCGGCTGTCGCCCGGAAGGTACGACAGCACCACGAACTCCCCGGCCTTGCTCAGGCCAAAACCCGCCGTCAGCGGCGAATGAAAATCGTGCATCTCGTCGAAGCTGATCCGCTGGCCCGCATTCAAAGTCCGGTTGCCGATGTGCCACTTCTTCAGATCGGACACATCGTCGCTAAGATACCAGCCGGTGAAAATCACCGCGGCGCCCGTCGGATTGAACAGCTCGATCCAGTCGTTGGAATCGTATCCAGGATACTGCGGATCGGTGATGTCGGTATGCGCGCGGATCTCGTTGACGACCACCGAGGCCGGCGGAGCCGGATCATCCTGGCCCGGCGAGCCGCCGATGAAGGCGCTGGCCCGCCAGTTCGCCCCATAGTTCAGCGACCCGAGGTTCTGTCGTGTGTAGGATGCCTCCAGCGGTACCAGCGAATGGCCGCTTCCGTCGGCCGCCTTGGGCCAACCCCAGCCGTCCGAATAAGCAAAGGTCACGACCGTCCCGTTCCAGGTATCCACGACCCGGATCGGTTCGCCGTCGTTGCTCAGCCCGCCGCCAAATTCGCCGGCCACGCGGCTCATCACGGCCGTGCCATACCGGCTCTCGAAGGCCTTCTCGTTGCGGACCACCAAGACGAATTTACCCGGCGCCATCGCCTTGATCTTGCTGGTGGCGGCGCCAAAATCGAAGGTGATCCCGTCGGTGATCTTGACCGCCGATAAGTCCAGCGTCTCTTCGCCGACATTCTTGAACTCGACAAACTCGAAATCGTCGGCCTTGTACGAGCTGCCGGCCGGCTTCGTCGGGTTGTACATTAGTTCTGTCAGCCGCAGGTTCTCCGTCACGCCGGCCGCGATCGGATCGGTCGTCGTAAACTCCATCGGGGCCGACCAGTGCGACCACCGCCCGGTGTTGTCCCTCATCCGGCACCGGGCCCGATAGCTCCGCCCCGACCGCAGGGCATACGGCGGAATCTGGACCGTGTCGCTAAAGGTCGCCAACTCGCCGCTCTCCCACACCGGCTGCAGCTCGAAAGCCCTGGGCTTGATCTTGTAGGTCGATACCAACGACTGCGATTGGCCGGGGACGCCCGTCAATTTCAAATCGAGAAAACAGTCGCTGCTGGTCGTATATTTGTTGTTGATGAGCTGCACGGCGATGATGTTGGTTCCCGCCGTCAGATAATTCTGTGCATTTAAAACCGTAAATATCTGATAGCTATTGTCTTCCCGGACCGGGTAACCCGGATAATTCTTCAGGTCCGCGTTGTACGGCAGCTCCCCATCGGGTGCGTTGTTGCCCTGCAGGGCGACGGGTTGTTCGTTGATCCAGACCTTAAAGCCGTCGTCGAAAAGAACCTCCAGCCGCAGTTGCCCGATCGCCGCCAGTTCCGCGGGGGTCACCTCGAACTTTTTGCGGAAATACACCGTGCTGTATTTGTTCCTCATG
Source organism: Phycisphaerales bacterium (assembly GCA_003152975.1). Taxonomy (GTDB): domain Bacteria; phylum Planctomycetota; class Phycisphaerae; order Sedimentisphaerales; family Anaerohalosphaeraceae; genus FEN-1350. The sequence continues at coordinate 2,507 of PMBP01000202.1, forward strand.
TCCGTCAGCCGCGTGCCCATCGAGAGGGTGTCATCGTACCCGATCGGCCCCGTACCGTTGAGCCATGCTGTATCCGCCGGATTGTCGTTGAAGCCCGGCGTTCGCCATGCCCCGACCTCAGTCGAGGGCTCCTGGGTGCCCTTGAAATATCGCCAACTCTGCC
>PMBP01000032.1:0-601 GCA_003152975.1 Phycisphaerales bacterium
TTATGGATCGATTGCGGCCATTCGTACTTGAACGGGCGATCCACATGGCTATCCAACAGGGCCTCGGCGCCGTTTCGGAGTTCCTGCAGAAGTCGATTGTGCAGGATATCCGCGATGACCTGGTCGATGGTCACCACGCCGGAGCCGGCGGTCAGGACCAGACGGTCCATGCCCTCGATTTTCTTTTCGAGAAAGACGGCGATCCCCTCGACGGATACCAACTGGGTCAGGTTGTCGCAGGCCATCTGAAGGTAGTTGGCATAGGTCTGCGTGACCCGCATGTGGGTGCTCATGTTGTACACGAGCATCAGTTCTTCGTAGGTGTGGGCCAGTTCGGTGCTGATCTTTTCGATCTGCGAGGCATTTTTTTCCGTCTGATGAACCAGATCGGAGAAGGCCTCCAACACGGCCGCCAGACCCTCCTGTGATCCGCAAGCCGGATCGGGTAAGACAAACAGATCGGCGACCGGTTTTTGATTGCGATGCAGCGGCAAAACCAGAATCCCCCCGTCCGGTCCCAGCCGTTGCAGCGGAGCGGCTTCCGAACGGTCCACCGTCGATCGTACGGCCGTCACCTGGTCGAACCGGCTGGTTTGTCCCT
>PMBP01000032.1:619-3426 GCA_003152975.1 Phycisphaerales bacterium
CAGTTGCGCCCCGAGAAGATCCAGACGCTGGCGGACGCTCTCGATGGAGCTCCGGAGATGGGAGGGAAGGATTGACGTCAAAGTCTGTGTCATCGTGGTTGTCCGATTCAGCTTCTCTTAGGCCGGCGAATTCTGGTGAAGAACGCTTTCAATCGACAGGAGCAACTCGCGCGGACTGAACGGCTTGCTCAGGCAGGCCGTCACGCGAAGCCGTTGTATCGTATCGTCCTCAATGGCGAACCCCCGAGCCGTCAGCATCACCACCGGGATGTCGCGGGTTTCGGGCTTGGCGCGGAGATTCTCGATCATCTCCAGCCCGCTCATCACGGGCATCTGATAATCGCTGACAATCAGGTCGGGCCGTTCCTGGATGGCCAGATCGAGCCCTTCGGCGCCGTTTTCCGCCGTGATCACCTCGAAGCCATTGTTGCGCAGCTTGATGGCGACCACCTGCACGATATGCACTTCATCATCCACCACCAGAATCTTCTTATCCGCCATAATCAACCTCCTTTAGGATACCGTTGCCGCCGCTGCCGCGAGAGCATCCATCGGCATTTCAAATCCGAAGGTGCTGCCCTGGCCCGGCGTACTGCGGACGAACACTTTTCCCTGATGCACTTTTTCCACCATCTGTTTGACGAGATTGAGGCCCAGACCGGTTCCCTTGGCCATCTTCTTGTTGGCCTCGACCCGATAAAATTTCTCGAAGAGACGAGGCAAATCCTCCGGTGGAATGCCCACGCCGGTATCGGTGACCTGAACCCGAACCACCTGGTCGGAATCGTTCACCTCGCAGGCCACGGTGACTTCGCCCTGTTTGGGCGTATACTTGACCGCGTTGCTGAGCAAGTTGATCACCACCTGGGTCATCATGTCCTTGTCGGCATACACCTGATCGAAAATGATCGATGGCGGCGTATGTACCGTGATATTTTTTTCCTGCGCAAAACTGCGGATCATCTCGACGGCATCGTGAATCACCATCGACAGACTGATCGGCTGTTTGTTGATCTTGACCAGACCCGACTCGATGCGGGAAATGTTCAGGATGTCTTCGATGAGCCGATTGAGCCGCTGGGCCTGGGTCTGGATCACCGAGCAGAACTGCTGAAGCGTCTGGGGATCCTTCGCCTCGCCATCGACGAGCATCTCGGCATAGGCATTGATCGAAGCCAGCGGGGTTTTGAGTTCATGAGACACATGGCTGACGAAATCGTTCTTCATCCGCGAGACTTCTTTTTCGCGAGTGATATCGTGCAGCACCGCTACGATGCCCGTCAACTGGTCCTTTTCGTCGGTCACGCAGGACAAAATACAGTCGAACACGGTCGGTTCCGGGCTTCGCTCCACCGTCAACTCGTGCCGGACATGCCGAATCCGATTCTGCCGGCTCTTGTCCATCAGGGCCAGCAAATCCGGGTTCCGGACCAGTTCCGCCGCCGGATGAAGCTGCGACGGATCGAACTGAAAACCGAACAGGGCCTCGGCGGCCTGATTGGCGATCACCAGGCAGTGGCCCGAATCCACCACCAGAACGGCGTCGCGAATCCCGTAAATGATGGCCTGCGCGTTCTGTTTCTGTTTTCGGAGCAGCAGGATCTGGAGGGCCAGATCCTGGTTCTGCTGGTTCAGCCGTTCCATCTTGTCGGTCCCTTCGCGGATGCGACGGCGAATCGCATCCCACACCGCGCCGACTTCCGCAGAAACTCGGACCGCATCGAGAGGACTTTTGGAATCCTGAAGCGAGAGAGCCAGATCCCGGACCGCACCGTACACGCGCAGCAGAAGAAACGACAGCCCCACCACCGCGGTTGCGGCCAAAAACCATGCGACCAGAGCCAGCGTGGCCGATCCCCCAAAGACTGCGGTATTGAATCCGAGGATCACGCCCGCCAAGCCGGCAGCCGTCAGAACCAGAGACAGGGTTTTATTGGATTGGGTTACGATCATGGATTCTCAGTCGCTGATTTTTTCATACCCGAGTCAGCCAACAGGGCCACCAGCTTGCTGTCGGGGTTCAGGGAAGCGGCCGTCTCCATCGCCATTTCGGCCTGATTCATATCGCCGGTCTGCTGGAAGCATCGCCCGATCATCAGCCAGGCAAATCCCCCGAGTTCCTTGGACGAAGTGATCCCACGAAAAGTGGAAAGGGCCGCGGAATAGTCGTTTTCCATATATTGGGCGCAACCCTGCAGGGCCATGGCCTTGTCCCAGGCCGGACGCAGGTCCAGGACCCGGCGAGCACAACCGGCCGCCCGTTTGGGGTCGTTGGTACCCAGAGCGGCCTGGCCCATGTTCAGCCACAGTTGCGGATCGTTTCGATTGTCAACGCTGAGCCGATCGTAATACTTGACCGCCCGGCCATACTGTCCGGAATTCATCGCACACATCGCCATCATTTCCAGGCCGGCCTTTTTCCGGGGTCCATCATAGGTATTGACCACTTGGTCGAACAGGTCCAGCGCCGCCGACCAGTCCTGGGCGGCAATATAACAATAGGCCAGGGCTTCTTTGACTTCGGTATTATCAGGTTTCAGGACCAGGATCTGTCGGTATAAATTGATGGCTCCCGTCCGATCCCCTCGATGGTTCTTCATGTTGGCCGTCGCCGTCATCAGCCGCACATCAGAAGGCAGGAGCCGGCATTTCTCGCTCAGGAGGGTATCCGCCGCGTCAAAATCATTCAGGATGGCGTGCGTTTCTGCCAAGCTGAGACTATAATCCACATTCAGCGGATCCCGTTCCAGTGCCTTGGTCTGATACTCCAGCGCCTCACGGGGCTGCTTGGACTCAAGGGAGATCAC
>PMBP01000267.1 GCA_003152975.1 Phycisphaerales bacterium
CCAAGGCCACAAGCAGGGCTACGGAAATTACGATTTGAACCATCCAGACACCGTTCCAGTCGATCGTCTTTGCAATTGGAGTGCCGGTGGTGAAGTGATCCATGAGTTTGACATTGAAGAAGTTACCGATCAACATACCGATGCCGAAAACCATCAGGCCGAACAATCCCTGGCCCTGGGCCTTCAACTCGGCCGGGGCCATCTTATCAACATAGACCTGCCCACCGACTATCAGGAAGCCAAAGATCGCGCCATGCATCAGGATCGCAAGATAGTACAAGTTCACATTGACCGTTCCGCCGCCCCACAGGGCCAGAAAACGAACCAACTGTGCCGCAAGGCCGATGGCGATGGTCCACTTGATCCCGAACCGGGCCAGCGAGATCGGCACCAAAAGCATCAGGAACATCTCGACGAATTGGCCCCAGTTCATGGTCTGGGTGACCATCTTGAAACCCTGTGCGGCAAAAAATTGCGAGCCGAGGGAGAAATACATCGTAAAGGGAATCATCGCCAGCAGGCAAATGAGCATGAATCCCGCAAACCGAGTATTGCCTAACATCGTCAGGGCCCGCAGACTGAGGGCGTCGATGACCGATGCCGGTTTACCCTTGGCCGGCGGAGGGGTATTCGGCAATGTCAGATTCAGGATCGCCGCAACGACCGCCGTGCCGGCTCCGCACAGCAGCGGGATATTGGTGCCGTCGATAGCCAGGGGCTTTCCATCCGCTCCCGTGAAATAGTACGCCGCCACGAGACTGAATACGCCTGAAGCGAACCATCCAATCGAACCAAAGACGCGAATCCATGCAAATTGTTCGCTGGGGCAATTGGCCATGGCGATGGTGCTGGTTATGCTCCAGGTCGGCATGTAGCAGAACATGGCCAAGAGCAACAGGACGAACAGGGCCATCGGGGTGGTCACCTGAGCGGCCGCGAACAACAGGATCGCACAGGCAACATTCAACACCATCAGGACCTTCTGGCTGGCAAAATGCCGATCGGCAAACATGCAGAAGATCGGCGAGACCAGCGACCCAATGGCCATGGAACTGACGATCAGAAACTTATAGGTCCCTTCGACCTTGATCTTTTCGAGGTAGCTGGCCAATTGCGTAAACCATGCCGCAAACAGCAAGTACTGCAGGAACATCATGGCGCTGAGTTGAACTCGTTTGGTCATCGTGATTTGACTCATTGTGTTTGTCCTTCCGTGATTCATCCAATCGTATCGTCGTTTCGCCGGATCGTGCCGCTAGTTATTTGAACGCTGCCAAGCGGGTGACGGCCTGGCGGATATCGCCTATGCGGTTGTCGCCGGCCTCGCGTTCGATGGCCATTGTGCCGGAAAAGCCGACTTCTTTGAGCGTCTGCAGGAAGGCGCGCTGGCCGACCTGACCGGTGCCCCACGGCACTTCGCTGCCCCAGGTGCCGATCTTTTCGGTGCGGATGGCGTCCTTGATATGCAGGTGGCGGATCCACGGGGACAGGACTCGCAGGGCCTCGATCGGGTCGCCTTTATCGTAGAGGATCATGTTGGCCGGATCGAAGTTGACGGCCACAGCCGGATGGCGAAGCTCCTTGAGAAACTGCTGGAGTTCGGCGGCGGTTTCCTGGCCAGTCTCCAGCAGGACCGTGACGCCTTTTTTCACGGCGCAGTCGGCCAGGATTCGCGTGCGGTCGAAGATCTTGCGGGCATGCTCGAGGTTCTTGTGGTCGAGGAATCCCAGGTGCATCGAGAGGAGCTTGACCCCCAGCGCCGCGGTGGTTTCGACGGCTCCGAAGAACAGGTCGCGGTTGCGCTCCCAGCAGTCGTCGGGGACGATCCCGCCGGTGACGCGAATGCGGTCCAGCGAGGAGTAATCCTCCTGCGGGAAGTCGATCATTGTGCCGCTGATGGTCCATTTCTGTTTCTGGATGGCCGCCAGGACCGGTTTGCCTTCGTTGCCGAGGGCGGGGCGAATCCCGAGATGGATATGGATCAGCCCCAATTCTTTCATGGCCCGGGCCACGCCGTCGATATCGGTCTGCAGCGACCAACTGCACACCCCGACCGGCCAATTTCCGCACTGTGCCATACCTGCCTCCCAAAGTTGGATGGGTAACGGTTTTACAGACGAACGGTTTTTCCGGTTCGCGCGGACTTGATTTCCGCCACGACGATCCGGACAGATTCCATGGATTCGGCCAGGGTCAGCACCGACTCGGCGGGCCGGCCGGTGATCGACTGTACGAAGTAGTCGGTCTGGCGGCTGTAGCCGTCGCCGGGCTCGACAGGCGGCGTGAATACGGCACCCTCGGCGGGGCAGACCCGAAACGCCGGGGTCCGCGTGCAGTCATAGATCAGGGTGGCCTTTTCGAGCATGATGTTGAAGCTCATCTCGAATCCGAACGGCGGCATCATGGCCCAGCCGCCCTCGGCCACGATCGCCTTGTCGTCGTAAAAATAATTCGTCACGACATGGACTTCGGCACCGTTGGGGGCCTTGGCGCAGGTACTCTGAACCGCCTTCGGCGTGCCGAGGATGTACTGCACGAAGTCGGTGTCGTGGATATGCAAGTCGAGAATCATGCCGCCGCTGAGGCCGGTATTGTTCAGCCAGCCGTCACGGCTCCAGGTCGGGGCCGAGCTGAGCCGCCGCAGCGACGTGGCCAGGACCTTGCCGTACTGGCCGGAGGCGATGAGCTGTTTGGCCTTGGCATATTCGGGCCAGAAGCGAACGCAGTGGCCGATCTGGAGGACCTTGCCGCTTTTTTCGGCGGCGGCGATCATCCGCTTGCAGCCGGCGACATCCAGCGACATCGGCTTTTCGCACAGGACATGGATTCCCCGCTTGAGGGCCTTGGTCGCAAAGTCCACATGGAGATGCGTCGGCAGCGTGATCGACACGGCGTCGAGCTTGGCTTTACGGAGCATCTGGGCGTAGTCCGTATAGACGGTCAAGCCCTCGAAGTCCACGGCGTCGGCGGCGCCGGCGATGTTGCCGACGGCCTTGCGGGTGTCCTCGACCAGATTGGGGTTGGTGTCGCAGATCGCGACGACCTGGGCCTGCGGTTGATTCTTCCAGCACTTGTAGTGCATCCGACCCATGAAACCGAAACCGACGATCCCGACTCGCAACATAAGCGCAATCCTTTCCATCCTGATTCGGATTTCCAACCAAATGACCGGATGATTATACAAAAAAGGCCGCCCTTTGACGAGCGGCCCGGAAAATTTTTTCCATCCATGCCGACAGGCTACAAACTCCAGCCCTGACGGTACTCCGTATGCAGGTACTGGTTGGCTTCGGGCAGATTGGTAATCTTGAAGGCCTCGGGGTCCCACATCAACTTGTTACGGGTGATCTTGTCCTTGAGATCCAGCCGAAGGCCGACATTGCCCAGCAGGACGACTTGGGCCAGTGTTCCCGCCCAGTCGAAGTTCGAACCGGCCGGCGCTCCGCCCTTGCAGGCCTTGAGCCATTCTTCGTAGTGGCCGGGTGAGCGGGGGACGCTCGGTTCGGGCATCTTGTATTCCTTGCGGCGGGCTTCGGGGATGATTCGGCCGTCGAGAATTTTGCCTTTGTCGCCGATGAACAGCGTGCCGTTGTCGCCCATCATTGCGCCGTCTTCCAGTTCATCCGGCCGGAACGGATGCAGCCCGCCATCGTACCAGGTCACCGTCACCGGGACCATGTCCACACGGGCGGGGAATTCATACTTGATAGTGGAACCCGACGGATAGGTTTCATTATTCACCAGCGTCGATGCCGCCTGGAACGAAGTTGGGTGGGCCAGCTTCAGGGCCCGGAACACCGGATCGAGGGCATGGCAGCCGATGTCGCCCAGAGCGCCGGTGCCGAAATCCCACCAGCCACGCCAAACGAAGGGGTGGTACATCGGATGGTAGGGCCGTACAGGGGCAGGTCCGAGGAACAGGTCCCAATCCAGCGTATCGGGTACCGGCGGCGTATCGGTCGGCCGGCCGACGCCCTGCGGCCAATAGACATTCTTTAACCCGTTGTTTGGGCGGTCGGTCCAGACATGGACCTCGCGCACCGGGCCGATCGCGCCGTCCCAGATCATCTCCCGCAAACGACGCGGGCCTTCTTCGGCCTGGCCCTGGTTGCCCATCTGCGTGGCGACCTTGTGCTCGCGGGCGGCCTTGGCCAGTTCGCGGGCTTCAAAGACCGTGTGCGTCAGGGGCTTTTGACAATAGACATGCTTGCCGCGCTTGATGGCGGCCATCGAGATCATCGCGTGCGTGTGGTCGGGTGTGGCGACGACGACGGCATCGATCTCCTTCATTTCGTCGAGCATCTTGCGATAATCTTTGTATTGTTTGGCCTTCGGGAAGTTCTTGAATGTTCTGGCGGCATGCCTCCAGTCCACATCGCACAGGGCGACGATGTTCTGGCTGCTGACGGCGTCCATATCCGACGAGCCCTTGCCGCCAACGCCGATGCCAGCGATGTTGAGCTTGTCGCTGGGGGCGGCCTGTCCGGCCGTCTGGCCCAGGACATGGCGGGAAACGACGGTGAAGGCCATGCCCGTCGCAGCCATCGTGCCGAGAAATTTGCGGCGCGACAGATTGGTTCCGATCATTTTCATCTCCGTACCCTTTCAAATCAATGGACTGACTTCATCCGTTTTTGTCAGATGGTATCCAGGCTCCATCCCTCGCGGTACTGTTCGCGGATGAAGGCCTCGGCCTCGGGGGCGTTGGTGGGCTTCATGTTGGGGCCATCCCAGAAAATTTTCTTTTGCGTCCGAATCGCCACATCGCCCAGCAGCATCATCTCGGCCAGCCGCGCGCCATAGCTAAAGTCGCTGCAGGCCTTCGGGCCGCCTTTGCAGGCATCCAGCCAGTTGCGGTGATGCCCCGGCGAACGAGGCAGGGTCTTTTCGGGCAGCTTGTATTCCTTCATCTTGGTTTCGGGGATAATCCGCGGCGACTCGCTCCACCCGGCGCCCAAGATGATTCCCTTGTCGCCGATCAGCATCACGCCATTTTCGCCACCGCCCATCATTCGACCGGGTTCCAACTCGTTGGGCCGCTTGGGCATCAGGTTGCCGTCGTACCAATAGACCTTGACCGGAGGCATATCGCCGCGCTGCGGGTATTCCCAGATCACGCGGTTATTGGGTCCGATCACTTCCGAATCCACGAATTCGCTGAACCCTTCGACGCTGGTCGGATGCTCCAGCTTCAGGGCCGCGAAGGCCGGATCGATATTGTGGACCGCCATGTCGCCGACACAGCCGGTACCGAATTCCCACCAGCCGCGCCAGTTGTACGGGGCGTAGGCGGGATGATAGGGTCTGGTTTTCTTCGGCCCAAGCCACATCTCCCAGTTGAGATTCTTGGGTACATCGGGGGTATCCTTCGGTCTGCCTTTTCCGCTCGACCAACTTCCGGAGTTACTCCAGGCGTGGACCTCGCGGACGGCGCCGATGGCGCCATCCCAGACCCATTCGCAGGTCAGACGATTGCCTTCGGCACTGCGACCCTGGTTGCCCATCTGGGTCGCCACGCCAGCCTCCGCCGCGGCCTTGGCCACAGCCCGGGCCTCGTAGATGTTGTGCGTCAGGGGTTTTTCGCAATAGACATGCTTGCCGCGCTTCATCGCTGCCATGGTCACGAAGGCATGCGCATGATCGGGCGTGGCACAGAGGATCGCGTCGATGTTCTTTTCCTTCTCGAACAGCACGCGGAAATCCGTATATTCTGCACATGCAAAGTCCGGCTTTTGGGCCGAATACTGCTTGACCACCTCTTCCTTGACCGGCAACCGCCCGCCAACGCCGCCGTAATAGAACTGGCTGTAGTCTTCCTTCTCGTTGGGGTCACATACCGCGACAATCTGTGCGTCGGCCTGGCCGAAGAGGCCTCGGGCATTCGTCCGTCCCTGTCCGCCGCAGCCGATCAGGGCGATATAGACCTTGTCGCTGGGAGCGATGAACTTGGCGCCGCCCAAAACGAACCGGGGCAAGAGGGTGAACGATGCCGCCGCGGCCGCCGAGCCGGCGATGAATTGTCTTCGGTTGATCTTACCGATCGTGGTACGCATACGGTCTCTCCGAATAATTAACCTGCAATGATCAAGGACGATCGTGTCCTGACGATTCTGTCTACAAAGTCCAGCCCTTTCGGTATTCCGTTTGCAGATATTTTTCGGCGGCAGGGCAGTTTGGGAACTTCAGGTTGACCGGATCCCACTGGAGCATCTCGTTGGTCCGGATAGCGATATTGCCGAGCATCGCCACTTCCGTCAGAAGCCCGCCGAATTCAAAGGGGCTTCCGGGCTTGGGGCCGCCTTTGCAGGCGTTGATCCATTCCTGGTGGTGTCCCGGCGACCGTTCCTGGGTCCGCGGGGGCTTACCGTATTCCTTCATCCTCGATTCTGGGATCAACCGGTGATCGAGGATCTTGCCTTTGTCTCCGATGTATAACATGCCGTCCCCAAAGGGGATACGGCGCCCGGGCTCCAATTCTTCCGGCCGGAAGGGCAGCAGGCCGCCATCGTACCAGGTCAGGGTCAGGGCCGGATGGTCGGCCGTCGCCTCGAAGGTGTAATGGACGACTGATCCGACGGGGGCCGTCTCGTCGGCAATCTCCGGCCCGCACTGGCCGTTGGTCGAACTGGCCTGGATGGTCTTGGGGTGTCCGAGCTTGAGGGCCTTGAAGATCGCCGAGAAATTATGGCAGGCGATATCGCCCAGCACGCCGGTCCCAAAATCCCACCATGCCCGCCACACAAACGGCAGATAGGCCGGGTGATACGGCCGTTCCGGAGCCGGCCCGAGCCACAGGTCCCAATCCAGGGTTGCCGGAACGGGGGGCTTATCCTCCGGGCGGGGGATTCCGCGGGCGCAGATCGCCGGGTTGCGGCTCGACCAGCCGTGGATCTCCCGGACATTTCCGATCGCACCGTCGCGGACCATCTCGATAAAAATCTTCGTCTCTTCATCGGCCTGGCCCTGATTGCCGAGCTGTGTGGCGACCTTGGCCTCTGTTGCGGCCTTGGCGATCATGCGGGCCTCTTTGACGGTGTGGGTCAGGGGCTTTTCGCAATAAACATGCTTTTTGAGCTTGAGGGCCGTCATGGTGATGGTCGCGTGCAGATGGTCCGGCGTGGCGATGACGACGGCATCGATGTCCTTTTGCTCGTCGAGCATCTTGCGGAAGTCCTTCCACTTGCGGGCCTTGGGGTACGACTGAAACACATGGCCGGCGTAGGCCTCGTCCACATCGCACAGGGCGACGATGTTTTGCGACGATACCTCGTGCAGGTCGCCTTCGCCCCGGCCGCCGAAACCGATGCCGGCGATGTTGAGCTTGT
>PMBP01000387.1 GCA_003152975.1 Phycisphaerales bacterium
GACAACGCCGAATTCGGCATGGGCTTCCGCCTGGCCGTCAATCAATTTAAGATCTTTGCCCAGCAGATTCTGGACAAGGTCACCGCGGCCGGTTGCGTGGATGGCGGCTTGACGCAGGAAATCAAGGACGGCCTCAAGACCCAGGACAATCAGGCCGGTATCGAGGCCCAGCGGGCCCGCGTTCAGCGGCTCAAGGACGCCTGCAAGAAGAGCAAATGTGCCGACTGCGATCAACTGCTCGGCGTCGTGGACTATCTGGTCGAAAAGAGCGTCTGGATCATCGGCGGCNNACCGGCGGACAGATGTCCAAGTCCACTCCGCGAGGCGCTGTCGCACAGTTCGCCGCGGCCGGAAAGCGGATGCCCAAGAAAGATCTGGGCCTGATCGCCATGAGCTACGGTGGGATCTATGTCGCCAAGGTCGCCCTCGGCGCCAACCCGAACCAGACCGTCAAGGCCTTCGCCGAGGCCGAATCCTACAACGGCCCGTCGCTGATCATCGCCTATTCTCACTGCATCGCCCACGGTATCGCTATGGAAGACGGGCTCAACGAGCAAAAGAAGGCCGTCGCCTGCGGGCATTGGCCGCTGTATCGGTTCGACCCGCGGCTCATTGACGCCGGCAAGAACCCGCTGCAGATGGATTCCAAGGCCCCGACACTGGACTTTGCCGAGTACGCCTATGGCGAAAACCGATATCGGACGCTCAAGCAGTCCAAGCCGGAAGTCGCCGCCGCCCTGATGGAGCTGGCCAAGAAAGATGTCCAGTGGAAGGCCTCGCTGATGGAAAAACTGGCCGGCCTGGAGCCGTGCAAGTAATCGGATTCGATTCCGCCAACCCCTCGCGAAATGGAAAGGATGGATCGCATGAACCGCCCATCACGATGGATCGCGGGATTCTGGATGATGATCGTCACCTTTGCCCTGGTCGGATGCCAAAGCGGTTCCGGTCAGGCCGGGTCACAAACCACCGTTGGATCACCGGGATTCACGGCCGAGGTCATCTCCACCTACTATGATCCACAACAAGTCCGGTACCTGACCCGGCAGGAACATCGTCTGGACGCTGCCGGCCGATCGCTGGTCATTCGGGCCGATGAACCGGATCAGACCATCGAATGGGTCTTGTCCGGAAGCCAGTTTTCCGGTCCGACTCAGGGGGCGACCCCCGCCTGGTGTGACCGCCGCATTGCGGCAATGGTCCTGACGGCCTTTCGGGCCGCCTCCGGCCTGATACCTGAATCCACCCTGACACCCCAGGATCCGATCAAGATCGACGGCCAGTGGTACCAGCCCATGGCCCTTCCGGATACGGATTGGGCCCGGATCCGCCTGATGAAAAAGCGGTCCGATTCCCGGATTGATCGCCTGGAACTGGTGGATCCAAAAACGCAGGAACGGTTCGTCGCCCTGGCCTACAATCCCGTCTGGATCGAAACCTTCGGCAAAACCGTTCCCACCAAGATCGACATCTTTCGCAGCTCGGGCAATTCCGATCGAATCGCCGTTCAGTTTCACTACCGGACGATCCAGTACAAGCCCTGACAGGCCCGATAATCCGGGCCGGATATGAAAATTTTTGAGTATCGTGAACTATTTGTATCCAATAAAAGTATAGAACCTGGGACACTCTGAGGAGGCGGATCGGTCGCTTGGAGGGTACGGGGTATCGGACCGATGGGCTGGATTGGGTTTTTCAGGATTACCGAGAGCGTTGTTATCGCCCTCAGACCCCTCCGGCTATGGGGAATGGATCGGCACCTCGCCCCGGAAGGATCTTCAAAATGGATCTCGAGACAAAATCATGTCCTGCAATGCAATGTTGATTCAGGGAACCCGTCAAGTTCGGGGATTAAGACCTCGATCGGAAAATCCGATGATTTCATTCGGAAATGCGGTAGTCCCGCGCCCGCAACGGGTCTGATATCAGGCCCGTGTGCAACGCGGAATGCGGAAGGGTTCGGAATGAATCCGGGCCAAAACGGCATATACACTGTAGAATCTGGAGCCATGACCGTGCGAAAGTACTCTGGAATTGGTATAGCAGCCTCGCTGGTGTGCCTGATGATGACCGGTTGCGCGAATGATATTCTGGACCCGTCCCAGATCGGGCGGTTCCGGCCGGTCCCCGTGGTCAATGTCATCCTCGAGAATCTCGGCGTGGCCGACGAGCCGGATTCCTCCTACTCCGGCGCCGAGGAGCCTCGCCCCGAAGACCTGATCACTTACGAACAAGATTACCGCTTCAGTACCGGCGATGTCGTCCGGATTTCCGTCTATGAACTCCTGCGGGAGGGCTATCCCTTTGTTAACGACTATGTCGTGACCGAAACCGGCCGAATCTCGATCCCCGATATCGGACCGGTCTTGGCTATGGGACTGACCGAGCGCGACTTGGAGGTGGAAATCGCCAATCGGCTCACGGATGGCAGCTTTCTGCGGAATCCCTCCGTTACTGTTATCCTGCTGGAATCGCAAAGCCGTTTCTTCTCGATTTATGGCGCCGGGATCACAAAGTCCGGACGATACCCGATCCCCCGGTACGACTACCGTCTGACGGATGCCATCGCTCTGGCCGGGGATGTCGGCCAGTACAATGTCACCTCGATGTTCGTCTCCCGGGAAGTCCCCGTGGAGTCTTCGACCTCGCCCACCACCGCTCCCCCTGCCGCCGGTTCTCCTGTTTCGACGCCGGGGAAAGCGGCATCAAACCCCATCAAGGTCAAATCCGCCGAACCCGCACAACCGACGGGCAACCCTCAAGAAGAGCTGATGGATGTCATCCAGCCCTTCACCCAATCCGGCCAATCCTCTCCGGCTCGGACCTCGTCGATCGCTCCTGATACAACCCTTCAGGCCGCAGAGTTGTCCGGGCCGAATGCCGTTTCGGGCGGTGGAGATACCAACGAGATCGAGTGGGTCTTTGAAAACGGCCAATGGAAACCGGTTCGTATTCTTCCGTCCGCCCAACCCCAACAGGCCTCTTCCCCAACTCCCGCAACTGCCACAACTCCCAACGAACGCAAGCCGGTTGGCACCGTCCCGGCCCCTCAAGCGTACGCCGGACAACAAAACGTCACCCGGGTCATCAAGATCCCGGTGGATCGACTCAAGGGTGGCGACCCTCGGTACGATATCGTCATCCGTCCAGGCGACCGGATTTCGGTCCCGGTGGATGTCATCGGCGAATTCTGGGTTATGGGCAATGTCAACAAGGTCGGGCCGCTGAATATCACCGGACGACCGTTGACGCTGAAAATGGCCATCGCCACAGCGGGCGGTCTCAATGAACTGGCCTGGCCCAAGAAGGTCGAGGTCATCCGCCGGATCGGCCGCAACAAGGCCGGCCTGATGCAGGAAGAAACCGTCATGGTCGATCTGGACAAGATCGCCAAAGGACAGCAACCCGACTTCTTCATTAAACAGTACGACCTGGTCAATGTGGGAACGCATGGAACCAGCCGATTCCTCGCCGTGTTGCGCAACGCCTTCCGGGCCAGCTACGGTTTCGGCCTGATCTACGATCGCAACTTTGCCACCAGCGATTTCGGCGATCAGCCGCTTCCGAAAACCTTTGGGCAGATCTTTTGAGTGGACCGCATGAACGCACGATCCCCACGGTTTGAAGGAGGGGCTTCGAACCCGCCGCCTACGCTTGGCTGGGGCTCGCTGGGAGTCCATGTCTGGGTCAAGCTCCTGCTGGTCGTTATGCTGTTCTGCGCCCTGTTCTATGACATTCTCTTCAAACTCGTCCGCTACTGGATCCTGGATCCGACCTGGTCGCATGGTTTTCTGATCCCCCTGTTCAGTTTGTATTTCCTCCAACAGAAAAAGGACCAGCTCCTGTCCCAGGAGCCCAAACCCAGTTATGTGGGCCTCGTGGGATTGTTGCTGTGCATCGCCTTTTACCCTATCAACTTTGTTCAGTTCCAGATCGCCTACTTCGAATTTCTTCTCCTCATCCCGGCGATCATTTCCATCGTCCTGTTTCTGGGCGGATGGTCGATCCTGCGGACCGTATGGCTTCCGATCGCCTTTCTGTTCTTCGCGATCCCCCTGCCGGACCGTTTCTACAAGGCCCTCACGATGCCAATGCGGCTGTTCGCCACGGATATTTCCACGATCGTGCTCAACTGGATTCCCGGCATTGATTCGACCCCCAGCGGAGCGACTATCGATGTCCTGTATCACGGCCGACCGCTGGTGCCAGCCCTGGATGTCGCCGAGGCCTGCAGCGGCATGCGGCTGCTGATGGCCTTCGTGGCTCTCGGCGTAGCGATGGCCTATCTGCACCAACGGCCGATCTGGCAACGGAGCGTTCTGCTGCTCAGTACCATACCGATCGCCCTCTTGTGTAATGTCCTCCGCGTCATCATCACGGCCCTGATCTACATCCTTTGGGATCCGCGGTTTGCCCAGGGCATCTACCACGACCTGTTGGGGCTGCTGATGCTACCCTTGGCGTTCGGCCTGTATGGGGCCATCGCCTGGTTCATGTCCAATCTGTACACCGAAGAAGAGGATGGAGACCAGTCCGCCCCGAAGGTCATTCGCCGAGATGGCGGGGAGGGACGGCCATGAATCCTGTCCGAAACCCCTATCTCCAGGCGCCCTTCCTGATCTGTGTCGGCGTGTTAACCCTCTCGGCAATCGGAATGAAGACGGCGATGCACTGGGCGGGTGTCAAATCGATTAAATTGCCACTGGCCCTTCAAAAGCCACTCGACCAGCTTGACACCCGGCAATTGGTTCCATATAAGGTTATTAACAAGGCCACGATCCAGAATCGCGATATTCTTCAAAGTCTGGGGACCCGTGATTACATCCAGTGGATCCTGGAAGACCCCGAGGTTCCGTCCTCCAGTCAGGTCCGCTATTGCAGCTTATTTATCACCTACTATACCGGCAACCCCGACCGTGTTCCCCATGTTCCGGAGGAATGCTATGGCGGCGGTGGCAACCCACCGAAAGGCACTGGAACCCTTTCTCTCGACTTGCAGACCGGAACCTCCCCTGCCGGTAGTGCCCAGCCGGCCAAGTTGTCCGTACGACAAGCGTTCTTCGCTTCCAAGCNNCATCATGTCGAAGAACTTCACCTGCAAGTATTCTTATTTCTCCAAGGTCGAATGGAAATTCTCGGGGACAGGGTCCCCGAGCGTTAAGGATATCGAAGAGGCCAGCGTTAAACTGATGCGGATACTTCTTCCGCTGCTGGAAACGCAGCACTGGCCCGACTGGGAAAAGGCCAAACAGGACTCCGCGTCAAAATCCTGACCGGATCCCACAAATTAGGATCGAATGCTATGGCAAAACGAAAAAAATTGAATATGAAAATTATCGTTGGCGGCCTGTTTATCCTGGCTG
>PMBP01000009.1 GCA_003152975.1 Phycisphaerales bacterium
GCACAGGAATACGCCGCTGGGGGAATCGCGATCCCCTCGGTGTTTTCCCAACTCAGCCGAGGATAATCGATGTTGTTCTGCATCACCCATCCCTTGCCCTCCCAGCCGGCGAATTTGTAATACGACAGCGTTTTCATCTGCGCCGTCGTCATCCCTGTTCCCCCGGCACTGATCGTTTGTCCCGTCGTCTGCGTATCCCAGAAACTGCCGTTGACGATCCCCTCGTTACTCATTCCCACCAGCCCGCCGATCGTCTTTCCCGTACGGCCGACGGCGCCGATGGCGTAACAGGCCTCGATCGTGCCTCCCCAATTGTTTCCCACCAGACCACCGATGCCATCCCCGGTACCACTGACAGCACCCGTGGAATAACAGGCCGTGATCCTATCTCCGTTTTTCCCTACCAGACCACCGACATCATTCCCGGTTCCACCAACGGTACCGGTGGCATAACAGGAACGGATTGTGTTATAATTCTCCGCAACCAGCCCCCCCACAGAATAATCAGTTCCGCTGACAATACCGGTAGCGAAACAATCCGTGATTGTGCCTCCATTTGTACCCGCCAGACCACCGACACTCCATGGACCACTGACAGCGCCGCTGGCATGACAATTGGAAATCATGCCTTCGTTATCTCCCACCAGACCGCCGACATAAGCACCTCCGACAACCCCTGTGGTGTAACAATCCGTGATCCTGCCTTCCCAATTCACACCCACCAGACCGCCGATATAACTTCCAAATCCGCTGGTTTGGCTGGTGGTATGACAGGAATCGATCGTGCTATGGTTCATACCTGTCAGGCCACCGACTCCCAGATAACCGGTGACGGTGCCGGTGGCGGAACAGGCCGTGATCGTCCCCCAATTGGACCCCACCAAAGTGCCGACAAAATTCTGCCCAGCGATCGTCGCATTGTCCACAGCCAGATTCCAAATCTCTCCGCCGGAATCAAGATAACGGAAAAGCCCGACGGAATCTTTGTCGGATTCTTCAATAATCAGATTAGACAGGATGTGACCGTTGCCTTCAAATGTCCCGGTAAACGGTATCCCCTCATACCCCGACAGAAATATTTCTACGGCCGATGCTACCGGGGAAAGATGGATTCCCCCGAAGTCAATATCGTTGAGCAAATTGAAATGCTTGTCCCAATCATCGGAAGTCCCGATCAACTCCTGCCAATCGGCAACGGTGGAAATCTTGTACGGATCTTCGGCCGTGCCGGAGCCGCCGGAATAGGTTCCCGGCCAGGCAATCGCCGCGAATGTAAAAAATGCGCAAAAAATCAGCCCGGTCGGCCCAAAACCGCTTTTCTGGTGTACTACCATTGATCTGCTCCTTCCTTTTTCCGTAAAATCCTCTCCAAAGAATTCTACCGACCCAATAGGCACAACATTATACCATATTTTCCCCAAAACGCAAGCAAATTATCCGCCGTTTCCGTACCCTCTCATTCGCCCGAAAACCTGCCCATACAAGCAATAGTCAATAGACAATATTCAATAGTCCATTGGAAAGTCCGTGTAATCCGTGAAATCCGTGGTTAAAATCTTTGTGTCTCCGCGCCTTGGCGTGAGGAACTGTTTTCAAATTGGAAATTGAAAATTGAAAATTCAATCCATTCCCACCCAACCTCCGATAACTACAATGGCGTTTTCAATAATGAAATCCGGTTTTAGCTCGGATTGACCGATACAAGGATTCCCATGTACGACCGCAACACGAAAACAAGTACCGGCCCCGCTCTGCGGGCCTGCCTGTCGGCCTTGCTGGCCTGTGCGGCCGGCGCCTCGGCCATGGACCTCGATCGCCTCAGCGACGCCGACCGCAAGCTCCACGACTCGGTCCTGACAAAACTCGCTCCCGTCATCGACGACCTCCGCGGCTCTCCGTCTCTGACGACCTTGACCCTTGAACAGCTATTCAATTCCCTTGACGGCCCGGAACAGGCATACCTCAAGGGCTTTCTTGCCCTCGACCCCAACAGCTTCGGAATCAAGCAGCCGTTTGTCGGCCTGTCCTTCGGCGACCCCAATCTCGTTCCCCTCCGCCAAAAAGTCACGCCCCTGCAGGGCAAACCCTACTCCCTCCCCATCCAGTACCTGCCCCGAACGGCGAGTGCCCAATTCCAGCGAATGGCCGACCGGATGCAAAAGCAGATCGGCCGGCGGGTCTTCGTCGAGTCCGGCTTTCGCAACAGCGCCCACCAGTTGTTCCTGTTCCTGGCCAGCATGAAGCGGCACAGCTACTCCGTCCGCCAGACCGTTCGCTTCGTCGCGTTGCCCGGCTACAGCGAACACGGCTGGCCCGCGCGACAGGCCGTGGACCTGCTCACGCAGGAGGGTTTCAATGTCGATACCCCGCCCGACCGCTACGAGCAATCGCCGGAATTCCAGTGGCTGGCCAAAAATTCACGCGAATTCGGATTTGTATTGTCGTATCCGAAAAACTCCCCGACCGGCATCTCCTACGAACCCTGGCATTGGCACTTCGAGCCGTGGCTGCTGGTTCGATTGTCGATCG
>PMBP01000043.1 GCA_003152975.1 Phycisphaerales bacterium
CCGGTCCGCAGCGGTAAACGTATGCCCCCCAGCGCCGTCTGCCCTTAACAGGGCAGCGACGCAGACAGGGTGCCGGATTGAGACGGCCGGGGAGCTGGAGCAACCTGCTCAACCATCTGGCGAATCTCATAATCGGGGTGGACTCTCAGGTTCTCAAAGTTGATTCGAATAGCTTCAGGACTGAGATCCAGACGGTAATACCCAAGCCGGTTGTTCTCGAAAATCTTCCAGGCCGATGGAAATCCCTGGGCAATCTCGTTCTTCATGCGGTATAGATATCGGGCCTGATTAAAGCCAATCTCGATATCCTCCTTATAAACCCAACCAGCATCACGCTTTAAACGAGACCATGCGAGCTTGATAAGGTACTTGAAGGACTTCCCGGTCAGTTTCACCGGAAGGCCATTGATGCGGACGAGATAGCGATCCCCTTCATAAGATCCATCGATCTCCATCGAAACCGGCAATGAGCCAAGACCGGCCGGTACGGCGTTCAACGTGGTGCGCATGGCAACCTCCTGTTTTAGTGAATCAATTTTAGTCATAAGCCCGGTCTGTTTGTGAGAATGAGAAATCAGTTTGGCCAACTCGTCAGGCGAGAGTTCCAGCAGTTCCGGCAGCGTGGTCACGCCGGCTTTGGACAGAGCAATCAAGTCAGCCCGATTGAGCAAGCCATCGAAACTCTCGACCATATCGCGGTACTCCGCCGGCACGCCGGTTTTGAGGCTGAAGGCATGATCCCGCAGCATCTCAACCGCCGGATCAAGACGAGCCGAGGATTCAATCAGCGAGGCAATCCCGTTGACCAAATGCGCGGCGCTTTCGCTGATCGATTTGATCTGCCCGAGGTGCATCTGGTACCGCTCTTCCAGCCGCTGCAGATCCACCATCCGACACCAGTCACTGAGCAACAGCACTCCTTTGAGCATGGCCGATGCCCGGAAGGTGAGGGGCTGTTTCCGATGATCTTCCGGCAGCAATGCCGCGATTTCATCGAGTTCATGATCGAACCGCTGATAGAGCATCCGTACCGGTGCACCGCTTCGCTGTTCGGAACGAGTCAGTATTCCCGGCGGGAAATCCCAGTCCGGCGCACTGAGCGCCAGCGCGGTCCAGCCCAGAGGAGTCTGCGGGAAATTGTGTTCGAGCTGACGATGCAGATGCGATCCCTGGCGGACGGTCAACCCGGATGATGCCACCGCCCGTCCGAGCGATGTAGCAGCCAGGAAATCTTCGTTCACCCCGGTGATCAGACCTTCGTCATAAAGTTTGGTCAATACGGCACCGTCATCGAAAACAACCCCCGGCTGTGAACAGGCGCAGTAACTCCGGCTCCAGATATGTCTGAGCGACGCCACCGATTCCGCCAGACCGCCGGTGATCATGTGCAACGCCCNNGCGACACCGACAACAGCGCCGACGCACAGATCGCATCGCTCTCACCGTCGATATAGTTACTCCAGAGGATATCGCTGTCGAATTCGGAGTGAGCCAGGACGATCGCTCTACCCGTGCGATCGACCTGACACCCCAGACGTCCGGCCCGCCCGGTCATATTATCAAACTCGGCGCGACTGATCGGCACCAGTCCGGGCTGTTCGCCATATTCTCCCGAAGTAAATTTGACCGTTTCCAGAAAGACCGTATCGGCCGGTAGGTTCTTNNCCCCGCTGTTCCCAGGACAAATCGGAATTGTGAAACGCGACCCCTCGCCCCATCCCCTGCATCAGGGAACGGATCAAAAACGACGGTTCATCCTGGGATAGTTTTTCAATTGATGTTTTAGCCGATGGCCAGTTCACCGATGACGCCAGGCGAAAAGCGGCATCGACCGTATCACGGCGGGATTTCACGAAGACGATAGTGGAACCATCGGATTCCCTTAGCTGCTTCAAGAGCGGCGTCAACAGATCATCGGGATCATCGATCGCCTCGAACGACTCACTGGTATCGCGGCCGGTATTGTAGGACCGAAACCGCACCGCCCCCCGGGTCGCCACGCCGCGCAACAGATCAACCGGGCGCTGTGATTCGGTGACCAGTTCGGCATCGAGCCAACTCGCCAATTGCTGCGACGACGTATGCCCCATCACCGCTGACAGTCCCAATAACATGGGGTGATAACAGGAAGCCAGCACTTTGGTCAGGGCCCGTTCCAACACGGCGCCGCGACGCGGCTCGGCAATCATCTGAAGTTCATCGATCACGATCAGCGCTACCGACATGAGAGCATCGAGATTGGTGCTCAACAGAATATCCAGCTTCTCATAAATGGCCAGTGCGATATCGTATTCTCCGCGGAGAAACGGCTGGTCATTATCGGGATGATCGGCGGTGACAATCAGACAACGGACTCCGAGCAGTCCGAACGAATTACTCAGTTCACGATATTTTTCTTCGGCCAGCGATTTTAAGGGGAACAGCATGATCACCTTGTGCCGTTCGGCGATCGCTTTGGCGGCCGCCAGTTCGGCACAGAAGGATTTCCCCGATGATGTCGGCGCGGAAATAATCAGATTATGCGGCTGGGCGNNTACCGGCAACAACATCTCTCCCTGCCGCTCCCGCCAGACATCAATCAGCCGTTTCGGCAATCCTAACCGCTCCAGATCACGCACTTTCATAGCCTCACCTTATCCCCTTTTACTGACAGATCCTGTCAGGACAAAACTCACCCACCGCAAGAACCGTAGCCGCACACCGGGCAACTGAAACAGGTTCCCAGACGAACCATCCCCCCGCTGCATTC
>PMBP01000126.1:0-2443 GCA_003152975.1 Phycisphaerales bacterium
TGTCCGCAGGCAGGTTCTCAAGCTCCCATTGCCGGCGATAACCGAGCAGCAGATTGCCCAGGCCGACGCCATCCGGAAACAGGGCGATCAGGCCAAGTTCATGGACCAGGTCCTCGCCTACAAGACACTTGATGTCGCCGCCCGCAAAGGCAAACCCATCGAGGCCGAGGTGCAGGTTATCGCGATGGGGACCGATCTGGCCTGGGTGGCGATGCCGGGGGAGGTCTTCGTCGCGCTGGGCCTGAGCATCAAGACGGCCTCGCCGTTCAAGCAGACGCATGTCATTGAGTTGGCCAACGACTCGATTGGCTATATCCCCTCCCGCTCGGCCTATGCCGAGGGCAACTACGAGGTCGTCAGTTCGCGATGCGCCGAGGGCTCCGGCGAAATGCTGGTCACTGCCGCCGTGAAAATGCTCGGGGAACTATACGCCGAAGCCGCCCCAAAGATTACCGGACAATAGTCGGTTTCTCGGCAGAGTTCCTTCCGGGATATTCTCCTAAATTTTTCTGGTAGATTGGCCGTTACCGGCCCCCTTTCCGTTCCACAGACGGTGTGTAGGGGTCATTGTGTCCTTATGAACCCGGATTCGAATCATCGGAAAGGAGAAAACATGAGCAGGACTGTAACCTTAGTGACATTGGCTATTGTCATTGTGGCTATCGGAATTGTCTTTGCGCAAGGCCCGGGTCCGCGGCCCGGCGGCGGTGGCCGAGGAGGCATGGGCGGGCCGGGTGGGGGGGGCAGCGTTGAACAGCAGAAAGACCCGGTCGCCAAGGATGCCGAGGAAAAGGCGATTCTGGATATTCTGGCCGACATGAATAAGAACCAGAGCGGTGGAATGATGAATGTCAGTCCCGCCGACGGCCGTCTGATTCGGATGCTGGTCGAAAGCACCGACGCCAAAAAGGCCGTCGAAATCGGCTGCAGCAACGGATATTCGGCTATCTGGACCTGCCTGGGCCTGCGGAAGACCGGCGGCAAGTTGATCACGCATGACATGGACGAAGGCCGGTCCAAACTCGCCCGCGAGAACTTCAAGAAATCCGGAGTAGACGGGATCGTCACCCTGATCTTTGGCGACGCCCACGAGACCGTCAAAAAGCTCGAAGGTCCCATCGACATCCTGTTCATTGATGCCGACAAAGAAGGTTACGGCGATTACCTCAAGCAATTGCTCCCGAAGGTTCGTCCCGGCGGATTAATTCTGGGCCACAATACGGCCATGGCCCGCGGCAATGACGGCATGGGCGGATTCATTGAGGCGATCACGACCAACCCGGACCTGGATACCCTGTTTCTCAATCCCGGCGGCCAAGGGATGTCGCTCTCGATCAAAAAACGATAACGGCTTTTCGTGCCGGATGGCGGGCTCTGCGTCCGCGGCCTTTACTGCTCTCCCGCGACGCATCCCCCCCGCACATCCTTTTGTACCGTCGAGCCGGTCTGTGGCACCCGGGCATCCCGCCGCGAAAGGTCTCTCCCCTTTTCGGCAAGCCAGACTCCAATGCCCCGCTGCAGACCGGCTCGCGGCCTATCCGGAATCCTCTCGCTTTTGGTGGGTTTTCATGGTATCCTATCCGGGTCGATCCAATGGACTTTCTGAATTAAGGAGTGATTCCATGACAAACGGCCTGAATCGTCGCGAAGTGATGAAAGGTCTTGTGGCCGCCACGGCCGGCGCCGCCCTGCCGGTTGTTTCCCCGGCCTGGGCCGCAGATTCCACCCCCGCCGCACAAGCCCCCTTGCCGGCCCAGGCCCAGTCGCTGCCGACCGGCACGATCGGCAATCTCAAGGTCAGCCGGATCCTGCTGGGCGGCAATCTCCTGACGCACTTCACCCACAGCCGCGACTTGCAATATGTTTATTCGCTGGCGGCCCAGTACAACAACGAGGCCCGGATCCTCGAGACGCTGGCCGTCGCCGAGACCAATGGCGTCAACACGCTGGTTATTCACACGGTCCCCTGGTGCCTGGACATCCTGCAAAAGCACCGCAAGCGCGGCGGCAAGATGCAGTGGATCATCTGCACGACTGCCGAGATCGATGACTCGATGGCCGCGTACACCCGCAGCATCCAGGAACTGGCCGACATGGGGACCGATGCGGTGTATCTGTGGGGCGTACGGGGCGACGCTCTCTCGCAGCAGGGTCGCGTGGACCTGATCGCCAAGGCCGTCGAGATCGGCAAAAAACACAAGCTGCCATCCGGCGTGGGTGCCCACGATGTCAATGTCGTCCTCCAATGCCAGCAGAACAATATTCCCGCCGATTTTTATATCAAGACCTTCCACTCGCACAACTATCCCACGGCCCCGCGGCCCGAAGAGATCAAGGGCGCCACCGCCGAGATCCCCGGCTACTGGTGTGCCGATCCGCAGATGGTGATCGACACGATGAAGGATGTCCAGAAGCCCTGGATCGCCTTCAAGGTCATGGCCGC
>PMBP01000126.1:2468-2691 GCA_003152975.1 Phycisphaerales bacterium
GCATCCTGTCGGGCCTGAAACGAACCCGGCCCTGGCGGTCGTAACCATCCGCAACAACAGATAATAAAGGGAGAAAAAGAGTGAATAAGCCACTGTATAACATCACCCTTCTCGGCATTATATGCACGGGCGTCCTCTGGGCCGCACCCGTAACCATCACCATCGAAGCCGACAAACCCGGCGCGGCCATCAGCCCGACGATGTGGGGAATCTTCTTCGAGGA
>PMBP01000322.1 GCA_003152975.1 Phycisphaerales bacterium
CCCGGCGGCCAGGCCACCCCGGCCCCGCCCATCGGTCCGGCCCTCGGACAACACGGACTGAACATCGGTCAGTTCATCTCGCAGTTCAACGAGCGGACGAAGGACATGAAGGGCATCACCATCCCCGTTGAAATTTCGGCGTATGCGGACCGGACCTTTGATTTCATCATCAAGAGTCCTCCGGCGTCGGTGCTGCTGAGGATGGAAGCGGGACTGGCCAAGGGCAGCGGGGTTCCGAACAAGGAAAAGGTCGGCAAGGTCACCAAGGCGCAGGTTCGCAAGATCGCCGAGGCAAAGATCAAGGACCTGAACGCCTACTCGATCGAGCAGGCCGACAAAATTATCGAAGGCACGGCCCGAAGCATGGGCATCGAGATTGTGGACTAATCGACGCGGCCCGACGAGGCGACGCGGCGGATCCACGGAAACGAAACGATCGGCAACGCAAAGGACGGCGGGTTTTCCGGGACGGAAAGCCAAGCCGGCGTTGTCGTTTTAGCACGGCGCTAACCACGGCGAACAGTGGGAGCGAACAGGACAATTTTTCGCGGAGAAATCGAAAATGCCAGCACGAAGTAAACGGTATCAGAACGACGCCAAGAAGGCCAGCCAGGAGCCGGTCAGCGTGGCCGAGGGGGTCAAAAAGGTCCGGACTTATGCCAGCACCAAGTTCGACCAGTCGGTGGACATCGTGATGCACCTGGGGATCGACACCAAGCAGAGCGACCAGAACCTGCGGGGCGCGTTGTCGCTTCCGCATGGGATCGGCAAATCCCGCCGGGTGATCGCTTTCTGCGAGGACTCGGACGCCGAAGCCGCCAAAGCGGCCGGTGCGGTCGAAGCGGGCTGCGATGAGCTGATCGCAAAGATCCTGGGCGGCTGGAGTGACTTTGATGTTGCGGTGGCCTCGCCGAAGGTGATGGGCAAGGCCGGTAAGCTGGGTCGCGTCCTGGGCCCGCAGGGCAAGATGCCCTCGCCCAAGAACGGCACGGTGACGCCGGATATCCTCCAGGCGGTCGCCGAATTCAGCGCCGGCAAAGTGGAGTATCGCAGCGACGCCGGGGGCAACATCCATGCCGTGGTCGGCAAGGTGAGTTTCTCGGAAGAGAAGCTGTTGGATAATGTACAGGCGTTCATCGCCCACATTCGCAAGATCCGGCCTCAGACGGCCAAGGGGACCTATATCAAGAAGGTCTGCCTGGCGGCCACGATGAGCCCGTCGGTCGTGTTGAATGTGGTGGCGTAAGGACGGGGACGAGAAAACAAGCGATCAAACTTCGAAAGAGGGATTGTCATGAGTCAATATGTCAAGGGGTTAGTTCAGAACGAAATGGAGAAGCGGTTTTCCGAGGTCCCGGACTTCGTGGTCGTCTCCACCGTGGGCTTGGACGGCATCAACAACAACATCCTGCGCGGCAAGCTCAAGACCAAGGGGATTCGCATGAGCATGGTCAAGAACGCGCTAATGCGCCGGGCGATGGAAGGGCTGGGAAGACCGGCCGCCGGTTCACTGTTTGAATCCGGGCCGTGTACGGTCGTTTACGGCGCCGACAGCGTGGTCGATGTGGCCAAGGAACTGCTTGAATGCTGTTCCAAACTCAAGCTCAAGACCATCGTCGTTCGCGGCGCGTTTGTCGATGGCCAGGCCCTCGACGCCCAGAGCGCCAACGGACTGTCCAAGATGCCCAACCGCGCCCAGATGCACGGACGGCTGGCTGCGACTGCTCTGGCTCCAGGAGCCAAGGTGGCCGGCGCCATCGTCGCATCGGGCAGCAAAATTGCTGGTTGCCTCAAGAGCTTGATCGAAAAGCTGGAAAAGGCGGCCTAACGATCGTTCTGAGAGTTCATTGTCCAACGAAACCAAATACACAATCGTCTTGCAGGTTGTCCCCGCGAGGGGTTAAACGGGACGGCGTAGTTCCGGCTACCGCGGACATCCGACTATAGGGAGTCGTATCATGTCGAGAGAATGGAACGAAAACATCAAGCAAATGGGCGACCAGATCGTGGCGTTGACGCTGATGCAGGCCAAAGAGCTTGCCGATTATCTCAAGGAAGTCCACGGCATCGAGCCGGCGGCGGGCGGAGCGGTCATGATGGCCGGACCGGCGGCGGCCGCAGAGGCCCCGGTCGAGAAGACCAGCTTTACGGTCATGCTCAAGACCTTCGGCGATCAGAAGATCCAAGTCATCAAGGAAGTCCGAGCTCTGACGGGCCTGGGCCTCAAGGAAGCNNAGGAAGCCAAGGACCTGGTCGAAGCCCTGCCCAAGCCGGTCAAGGAAAACATCAGCAAGCAGGAAGCCGAAGAAGCCAAGGCCATTCTCGAGAAGGCCGGCGCGACGGTGGAACTGACCTAAGCCCGCTGCGACGGGGTCATCCGGGCAGGACAGGATGGAATAACACGGATTCGATTCGGAGAGTGATTGCATGAAGTCACGGCCCGTACGAAGGTTCGGCATGATCGGCGACGCGATTCCGGTCCCCGATCTGACGGAAATTCAGTTGAGAGGTTACGATCGGTTTCTGCAGCGGGAGTTGCACCCGGAGAAACGCGCGGATATCGGTCTTGAATCACTGCTTCGGGAAATTTTCCCGATCGTCAGCTACGACAAGTCGATGCAACTGGAGTATCTGTCATACGAACTGGAGAAACCGCGGTACACGATCCAGCAGTGCCGCGAGCTTCGGCTGACCTACGGCTTTCCGTGGAAGATCGCCTGCCGCCTGCGCCGCAATAACAATCAGGACCTGTCCGAACAAGCCATTTACCTGGGCGAGATCCCGGTGATGATCGG
>PMBP01000532.1 GCA_003152975.1 Phycisphaerales bacterium
GATGAAGATCGCCGAGATGATTCGAGCGTAACAAGCCGGGGTTTGACAGTTGTGTTGAACCCCTGAGGATATAAATGTCGATAACCGATAAAACCAACGGTGGGCCGTCGAAGTCGTTTATGACGGTCGGGCCCACGCTGCATTACAGCCATAGGAATGTCAATGGCTGCTGGGCGGCGTCGATCCTGATTTACGCGGCGGTGTGCCTGTTCTGGACCTGGATGCACACCGGTCAAATCGCATCCGATCCGGCAACCCTGGGCAACCGCGCCACCTGGCAATTGTACCCGTACATCATCCACCCGCTGAGCATCTACCAGTATCCCTGGCAGATCCTGATCCTGGGGCTGCTGATGGGGATGATCGCGCTGGTGCCGCTGCTGATCGCCCAATTGCTGAGTTTTTTGTATAGCGTTCCCTGCCTGCTGATGGTGGCGGTTCTGGCCCGGATGCCGCTTCTGGCGGGATTCCTGCTGGTCAGTTGCGTGGCGGTGGCCTGCCGCCCGCTGCGGTTTCGCTCCCGTTTCATTTCGATCGCCTTGTGCATGGCCCCGCAACTGGGGTATTGGATCTGGTTTGCCGGCGGCGAGCAGGACCCGATCCGCTGGGGCTTTTCGTTTGCGCCGTGGTTTTGCGCGTGGCTGTCGGTCCTGATCGTCGCGGCGGGGACGATCATCGCCGGTCACTTCAACCGGTACCGACCGTTTCTGCTGTGGACCACGCCGGCCATCGTTTCGGCCGTTACCCTCTGGGTGTTCGTCAATCAAATCGGATTTGCCGAGTTGGATTATCAACTCTATATCGCCGGCAACAACCCCGAGGAAGTCCGCGAATTCCAGGATCATGACCTCGCGAAGGTCATCGATCGGGTCATCGCCGACCCAACGACTCGCAGCTTTCTCAAAGAGTTTTACCCCACCGATCCCGTCCTGCTGCGCAAGGACCTGGTCCGCGAGATTCAGATCCAGCTCGGATACGATCGCTGGCCCAACTGGTTCGATGTGCCCCAGGAGCTCAAGTACCAGGAAAAACGCCAGCAGTTGCTGCGGTCCTATGAACAGTTTATGACCCGTTGGCCCAACAGCAAACGGATGCCCCTGGCCCTGTACTGGATGGCCATGCTCAATGAATACAGCCCCGATATTCGGTCCTTCGGCCAGACCGAAAATCTGCGGTTTTCCGGCAGTTACCCGCATCACGAGAACCTGCTGATCTGGCTGAAACTGTTGGACCGGTTTCCCCTGAGCCCCGAATCGATCGAGGCGCGGTATCGCTATGCCGTCCATCTGGCGGGCGGGGGGGAAAAATTCGACAAGGCCGACGAACTGTGTACCGAGTCCAGCGAGAAAATCGACTTGTGCCTCCAGCAGTTCCAGCCCGTGACCGATTCCGATTCCTTCTGGGCGGCATTTGCCCCGGCATCCAAGACCCTGATGACCCCCATCCGGCTTCGATCGCTGCGGCTGCGGGTCCAGGAGCTTCAGATGCTGATCGGCCCGGAAAACCGCCGGCCCGACGAGGCCTCCCGGCGGCGATTAAGCCAATTCGTCGTGCTCAATCCCTCCCGAAGGGATTATCCGGATCAAATCGAAGACCTGCTGTCGAAGACCGCGCCCGACGATCCGCTTCTGGATAATCTTTTGTTGGCCAAGGCAATGGTTACCCCCGATCCGGCCAAACGGGCCGAGGCACTGACTTCGCTTCACAAGCAATTTCCCGGCACCGACGGTGGAATTCGAGCCCAATATGAACTCGGCGTGCTGCGGGTGGGGTTGTGGAAAGACAAACAGGCCCCCGAAGAGCAACGCACCGCCAACCTCCGGCAGGCCAGGGCCATTCTCAGCGGTTTTATGTCCGACTGGCCAGACAGCTTGTTGGCCGCTCCGGCTCAGGAGCTGCGAGACAGTCTCCCAAAGGAATAGAGGGGAACTCAGAAATGAGGTTGTAGCGATGGATATGACGATTACCAGCCCCGCGTTTCTNNCGATCCCCAAGAAGTACACGGGCGAAGGCCAGGACGTTTCGCCGCCGCTGGCGTGGTCGGGCGTGCCCCAAGGCGCCAAGGAGTTGGCCCTGATCTGCGACGATCCGGATGCCCCCGGGGGAACCTGGGTGCACTGGGTTCTATTTAATATTCCTCCGAATACAACGGAACTCGGAGAACAGATCCCCCCCGACGGCCGCCTGGCGGACGGAAGTTGTCAGGGCGTCAACGATTTCGGATCTCTCGGCTACGGAGGACCTGCGCCCCCTTCGGGGATCCATCGGTATTTCTTTACCCTGTACGCACTGGACTGCGTTCTGGACCTGCGACCCGGTTGCCGCAAATATGACCTTGTGACGGCCATGCAGGGGCACATCCTGGCCGAGGCCCAGTGCGTTGGCCAGTATCGGCGGCGCTAATCGACCGACTCGGAGGAATACCCAATGTCAGGTCGGTCGTGGAGGAGGATCGGTGTCGGGATTTTGCTGCTGGGCGCGGCGACGGTGGGAATTCTCGAATATCGAGACAGGGCCCCGGAATGGATGCGCGGAGAGATCCTTCGGGAATTAGAAGGAATATGGGGTGGATATGTCGTAATTGAGCATCCCCGCTATTCCCCATTCGGGCCGCTGCGAATCGGTGCGATCTCGTTTTTCGACGCCGGGGGTCATCCCTGGGCTCGGGCCGAACAGGTCGTCTTGACCCTGGACGGCTGGCCCATCCTGGGCTCGTCCCTCCGGGAAATCCGGGCTCAGAACCTTCATGCGGCTCTCTTGCTGGACCCCAACCATCCCATTCCGCTGTACAGGTCGTTTCTATCCGACGCCGGCGGCAACCTGTTCGGCACGATACGCGTGGACCATTGTTCCGTGGACCTGATCGGCCCGAAGGGATCACGCCTGTCCTATCGCGATCTGGCCTGGCAGGTGAATCCCATCGGCGATCAGCTCCAGCTCCTTCTGCTCCGAAATCCCTCCGATTCATCCGATTTTATGTTTGCCCACCTGCGGGCCGACCCGTCGAAAGGTTGGGTTTCCGGCCAAATCGATCTGGCACACACGGTTAGCCCGGAGGAGATTCGGCTGGTTCAACCGTTCCTGCCGTTTCCGCCAACGATTTGGGCCGAGGGGCAAGTTCGTACGGAGTTGGAGTTTTCCGGGACCGGACCGGATTTTGACGATCTGCAGGTGAATGGCTCTCTTTCTATTTCCGATGGGGCGATGTTCGGCGAACTCGGCGGACCTTTCCTTCAGGAAGCGCAGGCGTCCGTCCAGTTTTCCGACAACTGGCTTACGGTCGAGTCCGCCTCCGGCCGCATCGGCGACGGGACAATAACGGCAAACCTCATGGCGTCGTGGCGCCGATTCGCACTCGAAGAGTATTCGGGGCAAATGACCCTCCAGGGTGTGGACCTGGCTCATTCCGGGTCCTGGCTCCCGAATCATTTTCCGCTGGCCCGCGGCACCGCCGATCTGGACTATGTCTTCTTCATGACCCAGGCCGCCAGCCCAGCGGGGGGGTATGGCCGGCTTCGCTTGGCCGATGCCGACCTGATGCAAATGCCGGTGATCCCCGATCTGTTTTCTCCTCTTGGCTTGGCCGCGGCCCAGCCCGTGACGCTCTCCGATGGCCTGTTGGACTTTACCCATTCCGGCCCGACCCTTCGAATCGACCAGGCCCGGATCTTCAATTCTGTCGCCGCCCTGATCGCCGAACCCGAAGGCACGATCCGTATCGACGACGGGTCCCTGGACCTGTATGTCGTCGCCGTTCCCGTTCAGGCGCTGGAAGATGTCGTCTCCCGGATCCCGGTGATTCGCTCGTTCAATCGCGCCGCCAACAAACTGGTCCGTTTGCATGTCCTGGGCAATTGGTCCGACCCGCCCGATCGCCTCATCCGCAAGGAACCATTGGAGGATCTCAAGCAAGGGGCCGGAGGATTGCTGGAGGATTTGTCCCGCGGCGCCGCCGATCTGGCCGACCGTTTCCACCGCGCTGGCCGGTCCCTGTTACGCGACTGGTTTGGAGACCAGCGGCCCAAATCCCCGCAGACCCCGGCGCAGCGATGAATCCTCCGAAAACCCGGATTTTCAACCGCTTTCCATGACTTTCGGAACGAACCCTTGAAAAATCACCCGGCCGGCGTTACAGTACCCCTCGGCCGGACTTCGGGCGCCGAGGAAATTGTCAGAATGCATCTCTGGCCGGATGGAGCAGTGGCTGAGTGGCTGAAAGCGACGGTCTTGAAAACCGTTGAACCGCAAGGTTCCGCAGGTTCGAATCCTGCCTGCTCCGGTAACGAAAATGGTGAATTGGATAACATCACAGGGACAACATGATTTCGACGGCAACTGCGTCGTGGATCTTACCGATAACGGCGCCAGCCGCCGATCACAGGTTCATCCGAGTTCTGATTATTTCGTTGCGCCTGCGCCGGTGAGCAGGTCGATGATCTTCGAATCGTTGGCGGCTCTGGCAAGGACCAGCGGGGTTTGTTTGGCCTGGTTTCGCAACGACACATCGGCGCCAAAACCCAGGAGGATTTTCACGCACTCGGCCGAGCCGCTTTGAACGGCCAGATGCAGCGGCGTCATCCCGGCGTTATCGGGAGTACTGATCGCCGAAAGATCCGCCTTCAGCAGGAGCTCGACCATTTTCGCATTGATGGGACGGCGCGAAAGGGCGACATGAATCGGCAGCGATCCATTCTTGTCAGGGATATTGAGCGCGGCCTTGTGCTCGATCAGCAACCGGGCGATCGGGAGCGAATCGTTGGCGGCCGCCCGATGAAGCAAGGTGGATCCCGAACTGTTACGGCGATTGAGATCCATATCAGGCCGCAGCAGGTCCTGGACATCCTCTAACCGATTCTCCGATACGGCCAGCATCAGCTCCTTTTGCTGGGCCTCCTCGCCAATGGCGTCGGACATCCCCTGCATGTCGCCTTCGACAAATTTTTTCGTGGCCTTGCCAGCGCCGTACGAGATGTCCTTTTTCCCGGCCTCTCGTGCGGATTGAATCATCGAGTCGTACACGAAGTACGCGATGACGACCATCACCATCGCGATCACGACGCCGATAAGGATACTGCCGCGGCGATTCCCGGAACGACCTGTGGCATGTCGGGATCCCGGTTGGTCGAACCCTTGCACAGATTCCGGATGGGAACATCGAGTGCGTTTCATGATTTCTCCTTTCCTGTGTCGGACCGTTTCCGCCTTGTTCCTCTCGTCAATAGGCAACTCCTGCGACCTCCCATGATCCCTCACGATCACGGAAATCCTATCCCGACTGGAGATTATCCGGATTCCCCGGAACAAATCAAGACAAATCGGGATAGTCTGACCGACGGCATCCAATGTCGCAATCGGCGTCCATGCAGATTCGGAGGGTCACATTCGATTGTCGGATAACTTACGGCGTCTTCAGCGCCGGGGATATCTCGAAGCTGTCTTTGTCCAGATCGATCGTGATGGTCGTCCCGTCGGCATATTGGGTCTGTTGCCGCCGGCGAGTGTCATCCAGAAACCGGTGATCGGTCATCTCCACCAACGCCAGCCGCTGATGCAGGCCGCACATCGTCCGTACCTGTGTCAGTTCCTCCGGCCCGGGGCTCATCGAGACATACGGCATCCCCGCGTGGGCCAGGCCGTGCAAATATCCCAA
>PMBP01000255.1 GCA_003152975.1 Phycisphaerales bacterium
TTCGCGGGAAGTCATCCACAGCGAACCATTCGGTTTGTTTTCTTCGCCAATGAAGAGCCGCCATTTTTCCAAACGCCCGAGATGGGAAGTTGGGTTTATGCCAGGCGATGTCGGGAACTGGACGAGCAGATTGTCTGGATGGTGTCGCTGGAAATGATGGGGTCTTTTTCCGACCAGCCGAAAAGCCAGCACTACCCCTTCCCGTTCAACTGGTTGTATCCGGGTACGGGAAACTTTATCGGATTTGTCAGCAACTTCGACTCGGGCGACTCGCTGCGGAAGACGATCGGCTTGTTCCGCAAGTCCTGCCGCTTTCCCAGCGAAGGGGCCCTGATCCCCGAGTGGATTCAGGAGGGCGGCTTTTCCGATCAATGGTCCTTCTGGCAGTTCGGCTATCCGGGCATGATGATTACCGATACATCGTTCTTCCGTTACTCCTACTATCATAACTGGGGCGATACGCACGAGAAGCTCGACTATGGACGGATGGCGGTGGTCACGGAGGGACTGGAAGCCGTCATTGCCAACCTGGCCGGACTCCAGACGATTCCGAAATAGACGCCCCCGGCTTTGAAATGACCGCCTTATCCGACAGAAGGGGGTCGGGTTGCTGAAGCTGAATTTGTNNGCGAGAATGTGTAAATGTCACGGATACTTTTCGAAGGAAGAGAGATTCCCATGAAAACATACCGTCAAAACCCTGATATTTCCCGTCGTGATTTTCTGAAGCGTTCGCTCGTGGCCGGAGGTGCCGCGGCAATGCCGTGGTTTGTTCCCGCCCGGGCACTCGGTATGGCCGGTACCGCGGCCCCCTCAGAGCGGATTGTCCTGGGGGCGATCGGTATCGGTCCTCGCGGCAGGCATGATCTGGAATGCCTGATTGCCGAAAAGGATGTTCAGTTCGTGGCCATCTGCGATGTGCAGCGAAGCCGGCGGCAGGCCGTCAAGGACATGGCCGACGCCAAATACGGCAACCGGGATTGTACGCCGTATCGGGATATGTTCGATCTCCTGGCTCGGCCGGACATCGACGCGGTGCTGATCGCCACGGGAGATCACTGGCACACCCTGGGCTCGATCCTGGCCGCCAAGGCTGGCAAGGATGTCTATAGCGAAAAACCCTGCGGCCTGACGATCGGCCAGTGCCAGGCGCTGGACGACACGATGCGTCGTTATAGCCGCGTGTTTCAGGCCGGGACGCAGCGACGCAATGTGCCCAACTTTCAGTTCGCCATTTATCTTGCCCAGAGCGGCAAGCTCGGAAAAATCCACACCATGCACGCATCCAGTTATCGCCCGCAGGTCCGTTTCGATTGGCTGCCGGCCGAACCCCAACCCGATCCGGACGAGTGCGATTGGGAACGGTGGCTGGGGCCGTCTCCGTGGCGGCCGTACAACCGGCAATATGTCTCGGGGGGATGGCGAGGCCACTACGATTTCGATTCCGGGGCCACAATCCTGGACTGGGCCGCCCACACGGTGGATCTGTGCCAGTGGGCCAACCGGGCCGATGACACCACGCCGCTGGAGTTTGAGCCGACGCCCGCGAACATCACCGCCCGTTACGCCAACGGCGTTAAGCTGGTCATCGATTTTCTCGATGACGCCTTCGGAAATCGCGATCCGCAGTATCGGACCTTCACCGGCACATGCCCGGTGCGGTTCGAAGGTGATGAGGGCTGGATCGAAACGGGGGACAGCGGCGAAATTGTGACTCATCCGGAGTCGCTCAAGTCCGTGTTGAAACAGTTCACGCGAATGGCCGGGACCGACGCGGCAGCCCACACGCGGAATTTTCTGGATTGCGTCAAGACCCGGAGTCTGACCGCATGCAACAGCCGCGTCATGCGGTATTCGCATATCGCCTGTCACGCGGCCGCGACGGCCTGGATGCTCAATCGCAAGCTGGCCTTCGATCCGGTCAAAGAGGAGTTCGTCAGCGACGAACAGGCCAACCGCATGCGAAACCGCGCCATGCGGGAGCCGTGGCATAGTTGAGCCATCGGTTGGAATGAGGAATGAGCGATCGAGTGAATCCATGCAAACCAACGCAGGTGAGAAACGACATGAATAACAGATTATCGAAAGCGGCGATGTGGGGATTGATTATTCTGAACCTGTTCGGTGTATTGCCAACTGCCAGGGGCCAATCGTCCACCAATATCGGATTGCCAAAACCCCAGGATGTGCCGAACCTGATTGCGGTCGTGCAAAAACCTGACGCTTCGCAGTCCGACAAGGCCCGGGCCTGTCAGCAACTGGCCATCGTCGGCGGCAAGGACGCCGTCGCGGCATTGGCGGCGCTGTTGGCCGATGAACAGCTCAGCAACTATGGACGGTGTGGGCTGGAAGAAATCCCGGACGCCGCCGCCGGTGATGCCCTGCGTGAGGCGATGGGCAAACTCCAGGGTAAATTTCTGATCGGTGTGGTCAATTCGATCGGTGTACGGCGCGATGTCAAGGCCGTCGGAGGTTTGACCGAACTGGTCCGCAGTCCCTCCAGGGGCGCGGCCCCCGAGGCCCTGCTGGCCCTGTCCCGCATCACGACCCCGGAGGCGATCGAATTCCTCCAGCAGACCCTCGCATCCGGCCCAGCGGATCTTCGTCCCGCCGCGGCCGAAGGCTGCATACTCGTTGCCGAACGACAGTTCGCTCTGGGCCAGCGTGACTTGGCAATGAAACTTTACGATGCGGTTGGCAAGGCCGATGTTCCTAAGCCGCTTCACTTGGCGGCATTGCGCGGTTCGATCCTGTCCCGGCAATCGGCGGGATTGCCCCTTCTCCTGGACAACCTGAAGTCCGACGACCCCACCATCCTGGATGTCGCTCTCCGCACGGCCTACGAATTGCCGGGACCCGAAGTGACCCAGGCATTGTCTGGCCTCCTGCCAACAGCCAGGCCGGCGGTCCAGGTTTCGTTGTTGAAAGTGTTGGTGGATCGGAATGATCCCAGCGTGTGCCCTGCCATAGAAGCCCTGGCCGCCTCGGATTCGCCGCAGGTCCGGGTGGCAGACATGCAGGCTTTGGGAAAAATCGGGGGATCCTCCAGCGTACCGGTCCTGCTCAAGGCAATCGAGAGCAATAAAACGGCCGACGAAACCGACGCCGCCGCAGAGGGCCTGACGAGACTAACCGCAAAGGACACTGACGCTGCAATTCTCAAGGCCGTCCCGTCAGCGTCGCCGGAGGCGCGCTCGCGGTTGATCGCCATCCTTGGGTTTCGCGGCGCAACGATCGCAGCCGGGGAACTCCTCAAGCAGGCGGCTGATGATAATCCCGTGGTCGGCAAGGCGGCGTTTGTCGCCCTGGCATCGGTTGCCGCCGTCAGCGATCTTCCGGAGTTGATCCGATTGACATTGGCCTGCAAGGACGATTCGACGCGCGAAAAGGCCGAACGAACCGTCGCCGGGATCGCCGCAAAAAATCCCGACACGACCCGCCGGAGCAATCTCCTTGTGACCGCCGTTGGGCAAGCCACCGATCCAAAGGCAAAATGCTCTCTCCTGAGGATTCTCGCTATGATCGGCGACCCCGCCGCGTGCGATCGGATCCAGTCGGCCTACAGGGATCGGGACCCGCAGGTTCGCGACACCGCGTTTCGAATCCTGGCCGACTGGCCCAACGCAACCCCGGCCTCGTTGCTCCTGGAGGTGTTTTCGGATTCGACCGACAAAGTCGCCCGGACCCTGGCCCTCCGCGGCCTGGTCCGCATGGCTGTCTTGGAATCTGCCCAATCCAATTCCGGGTCGCAGAAGCTATCGCTGCTGTTGTTGACGCAGGCCAATCGCCAGATTCGGGACTCGGTTGACGAAAAGCGGCTGATCCTGTCCGGCCTGGGAAGTCTCAAAGGCCTTGGGGGTCTGCAATTGCTGCGTCCCTACTTGGACGATTCTGCCGTCCAAAAGGAAGCGGCCATTGCCGTGATCCAGGTTTCCAAAGCACTGACATCACCGCAGGATCGCCTCATGGCCAAATCCCTGCTCGAGTCGATCCTCACGATCTCCAAAGACCCCGGAGTGTTGAACCAGGCCAAAGAATTGATCCAGCAGATCCCGGGTAAGAGCATCGAACTTGAGGTCAGTACCAAAGAAAATTAGGGTCGAGTCACCTGTTTTCTCTATTTCCCAATCGCCGAACTTTCAGGAATAACAGTCGATCCCGCGCTATCCCAGGTTATCCGGTGAATGTCTTGACAATGTTCCGTGCCGGCCCTACGATGATGGCGCAAGCGATAAGGAACGGTAACCAATAGACATGGAGCCGAAGGTATGGATGCATCCATTTTCAAGGCGTATGACATTCGCGGGGTCTATCCGGATCAGGTCGATGAAACGGCCGCCTGGAAGATCGGCCACGCGACGGCCCAGTATCTGCGTTCAATGCTGCGGGGCTACGACCGCGGCCTGGCCAATGCCCAGTGCCTGTGTGTGGGCCGCGACATGCGTTCGCACAGTCCGCGGCTGGCCCGCGCCCTGATCGAGGGCATGAACGCCACCGGCGCCAATGTCATCGACATCGGCATGATCGACACGCCCCAGATGTATTTTGCCATCAACCACCTGGGCACCTGCGGCGGCGTACAGGTCACGGCCTCGCACAATCCGGCCAAGTACAACGGCTTCAAGATTTCCGGCCGCGAGGCCAAGCCCGTCGGGGCCGACACCGGCCTCAAGGACATCAAGCACATCGCCTCGTCGTTGCTGCACACCCGCGGCAAGGGCGACGGCGTGGTGGAACACTGCGATCTGACGGCCGCCTACAAGCTGCATGTCCTCAAGTTCCTCAACCCCAACATCCGCCCGCTGAAGATCGTCGTCGATGCCTCCAACGGAATGGCCGGCAAGATGGTGCCGCTGTTGTTCGGCGATCTGGCGATCGAGTTGATCGGCCTGAACTTCGACTACACCGGCGAATTCGTGCACGACCCCAACCCCCTCATCGAGGCCAACCTCGAGGAACTCAAGCGGACGGTCATGGAGGAAGTGGCCGATGTCGGCATCTGCTTCGACGGCGACGCCGATCGGCTGATCGTCGTCGATGAAAAAGGCCAGACGATCGGGTGCGACCTGTTTACCGCGCTGATGACGCCGTATTTTCTCCGCGACAATCCCAAATCGACGATCGTCTATGATCTCCGCAGCAGCCATGTCGTGCAGGAAGAGATCCTCAAGAACGGTGGCATCCCGCGCCGCGAACGCGTCGGTCACGCCTACATGAAAAAAACCCTCCGCGACAGCCACGCGATCTTCGGCGGCGAGCTGAGCGGCCACTTCTATTACCGCGACAATTTCTACGCCGACTCCGGCATGATCACCCTGGTGCACCTGCTGAACCTGATGAGCGAATCGGAGGTTCCGCTCAGCGATCGGATCCGCCCGCTGCAGCGGTACTGGTCCAGCGGCGAGGTCAACTTCGAGGTCGAGGACAAAGAGGCCGTGATGAAGGATCTGACCCGCCACTTCAGCCAGGGCCAGTTCGACGACCTTGACGGCATCACTATCCAGTTCCGCGACTGGTGGTTCAATGTCCGGCCGAGCAACACCGAACCGCTGCTGCGGCTGAATGTCGAGGCCAACAATCCCACGCTGCTGCAGCAGGTCTTTAACGAGATCAAGGATATCCTCGGCGCGCCCGTCGATCATTGACGCCATCGGATTCGATCGGCCGGCGGCCCGGGATCTGGAGATGGGTATGCCACAGTCATCGTCCGTCCGTTTGTCCCGGCGCGATTTTTTACGGTCGGTCGGCGTCGGGTTGTTTGCCGCGGCCGTAACCGGCTGCCAGCCGTCCTCTCGAATGCAGTCCCCGCAGCGCAAGCCCAACTTCGTCTTCTTTCTGATCGACGACATGGGTTGGCGCGATCTGGGCTGTTTCGGCAGTTCGTTCTACGAGACGCCCAACATCGACCGGCTGGCCAAACAGGCGATGCGGTTTACCGACGCCTATGCGGCCTGCCCCGTCTGTTCGCCGACGCGGGCCAGCATCATGAGCGGCAAGTACCCGGCCCGGATCGGCCTGACCAACTTCATCGCCGGCCGCAAGAACGGCAAGCTCCTACCGCCGGATTACCTGCTCTACATGCCGCTGGAGGAGACCACCTTTGCCGAGGTCCTTCAGGGGGCCGGCTATACCACCGGCTTTTTCGGTAAGTGGCACCTCGGCGACGCCCCCTATCTGCCGGAAAAACAGGGATTTGGGACCAATATTGCCGGGGATGGCCACGGCGCCCCACCCGGCTATTTTTCACCTTATGGAAAACAACCGGGCGGCCTGAATCTTTCGCCCGGCCCCGAAGGCGAGTATCTGACCGATCGTCTGACCGATGAGGCCCGGCGGTTCATCAACCTCAACCGCGATAAACCTTTTCTGGTCTATCTGTCGCACTACGCGGTCCATCTCCCCTTGCAGGCAAAAAAGGATATTACGGAAAAGTATCTTGCGAAAGCTAAGACGCTACCTCCCGGCGATCCGCGATTCCTGCCCGAAGGCGATACGATGGCCCGACAGGTCCAGGACCATGCCGTCTATGCGGCGATGGTCGAAAGCGTCGATGCCAGCGTCGGGAAAATCATGAGTACCCTGGAGGACCTCCAACTGGCCGACGATACGGTGGTCATCTTCATGTCCGACAACGGGGGGCTTTCGACGGCCGAAGGGTCGCCGACGGCCAATGTCCCGCTGCGGGCCGGCAAGGGCTGGCTCTACGAGGGCGGCATTCGCGAGCCGATGATCGTCCGTTGGCCCGGGGTCACGCGGCCGGATTCCGTCTGTTCGACGCCGGTCATCAGCACGGACTTTTACCCGACAATTCTCGAGATTGCCGGCCTGCCTCCGATGCCAGAACAACATATCGACGGAGTTTCGCTGGTGCCGCTGCTCAAGGGCGGCAAGCGATTGAAACGCGACAATCTCTTCTGGCATTATCCGCATTATAGCAATCAGGGTGGCGGTCCCGGCGGCGCGATCCGCAGCGGCGACTACAAGCTCATCGAATTTTTCGAAGACGACCATATTGAATTGTACAATCTAAAGAGAGATATCAGCGAGATAAAAAATCTTGCCCAAGAGTTGCCCGACAAGGCGGCGCAGTTGCGGAAGCGGCTCGGCGCCTGGCGGGCCGAGGTCGGCGCCAAGATGCCCACTCCGAACCCCGACGCCCCAAGCGGGTTGAACCCTCAGCTACCCAAAGGAGAACGCCCCCATGTCTTCGGCTGATTTTACGCGAAGGGCCTTTCTGCAAGCGACAGGTCTGGCACTGGTGTCTTTGAGCGGTTCGTCGTGTCAATCGTCGATGGCCGCGAATCCTTCCGGGTCCAAACGCAAACCCAACTTCGTGATTATCTTTGCCGACGATCTGGGTTACGGGGATCTCGGCTGTTACGGCCATCCGACGATCCGCACGCCGAATCTGGACCGCATGGCCGCCGAAGGCGCCAAGCTTACGCAGTTCTATTCGGCCGCACCGGTTTGTACGCCCAGCCGGGCGGCGCTGTTGACCGGACGATTGCCCGTCCGCAGCGGCATGTTCGGTACGCGGGGCGTGCTGTTTCCGGATTCCGGCGGTGGGCTGCCCGCCGACGAGATCACGATTGCCCGCCTGCTCAAGCAGCAGGGCTACATGACGGCCTGCGTGGGCAAGTGGCACCTTGGCCATCTCCCGCAGTTTTTGCCGACGGCCCGTGGATTCGATTCGTATTTCGGAATTCCGTACAGCAACGATATGGACAAGGCGGCCGGGACGGGGCGCGATGCGGTAACCAGTCCGAAGGTTGAATATTTCAATGTCCCGCTGATGCGGGATACAAAGGTTGTCGAGCGGCCCGCCGACCAGAATACGATCACGCGTCGTTATACGCAGGAGGCCGTGGACATCATCGGCCGAAACAAAGACAAGCCCTTCTTCCTGTACCTGGCCCACAACATGCCGCATGTTCCGTTGTTCGCGTCGGATGCCTTTCGCGGCAAGAGCCCGCGGGGCATCTACGGCGATGTCGTCGAAGAGATCGACTGGAGCGTCGGACAGGTCCTCGACGCGCTGCGAAAGGAACGGCTTGCGGAAAACACGCTGGTGATGTTCAGTTCCGACAACGGCCCGTGGCTGGAGTACAACGAGCAGGGTGGCTCGGCGGGCCTGTTGCGCGACGGTAAAGGGACCACCTGGGACGGCGGCATGCGCGAGCCGGGCCTGTTCTGGTGGCCGGGAACGATCCCGGCGGGCCAGGTCCTCGGCGGCCTGGGCAGCACGCTCGATATTCTGCCGACCTTTGCCGAACTGTCAGGATCACCGATTCCAAAGGATCGGGTTCTCGATGGTGCATCGCTTGCGGCATTTCTGAAGGGTAAGTCCGAATCTCCTCGTGACATGATGTTCTTTTACAGCGGCGCCCAGCTCCAGGCCGTTCGCAAAGGTCCGTGGAAGATGTATCTGCAATCCAAGACCTATGCGGTCAAAAATAAGCTACAAGACGCCAAGCCGCCGATCCTGTTTCATCTCGAACAGGATCCGTCGGAACAGTACAACCTGGCCGAACAACACCCGGAGATTGTCGCAGAACTCACAACGATCGTCGAGGCCCATCGGGCCGGAGTCGTTGCGGTTCCCGCCCAGTTGGATATCCCGTTACCGAAATCCAGCGGTTGACCGATTTATATATTGCTGGAGTCGGCAGGGCGATCCTATGTCCGGTAATTCAATCGCTTGGGATCAACATTCAACGATTCCATTCAATCCAAGAGAATGGAAATTCCTATTTGTCAAGTCCAGTTAGCTGATGACGCACCAGGTACGGGTAATGCCTCATGCCATCGTTACATCTGCTCCGTTGAAAAAAATCCAAAATGTTTTTTATGATGCCATAATTAATGTTGAATCCCTTATTAGAGAAGCATGTGATTATTTACCCCATCTTAGCATTTTTCATTTATTTGTGTCGCTACAGATTAACACAGTAAGAACCATTTTTTTCGGACCTTGTCAGAAAATCCCTTATATTCGTCAAATTTCGCATATTTGGTATCGAACAGCTCTTGGAGAGAAGATTCCCCTGTGGATTTCTCAGTTTGGACTGTTTTTGAGGGCAATAAAATGTTACAATTCGCATCAGAAAGATGTTGACAAACGATCGTTGACTAAGGTAATATAATAAATCGTGGAAGGGCTGCTTTCCACGGGAGATAACTAAAAGGGCGAAAAACGCTCGATTGAGAATGAAAAACGCGAGGGGAATAACTATGAAGAAGTTACTTGTATTGTTGTCATTGGTTGCTGTTGCCTCAACGGCAATGGCGGGG
>PMBP01000243.1 GCA_003152975.1 Phycisphaerales bacterium
TATGTCCAAAGGCCGCATCGCGAGCATGCCTGCACCACGGCACGGGCAGCGCATTGCCGCACGCGGCACGGAGCGATTGGCTATTTTTGCTATGAGTGTCCGGAATACCGGTAATCAGGCATGGAAGCCCGGTTCGTTTTTGATGAATGTGCCGATCTACGAGATGCCCGGCCAGCGATTGATCCGCTACCAGATTACCCCGGAGCCCGTGGCCCACTACCGCGATCCCGAGGGCAATCTTCATGCGTTGATCGCGTGGCAGGATGTCGCGCCGGGACAGGGCTTCGGTGTCGTGGTCCGGGCAACGCTATGGTCGGCGGACCGCTGGACCTTCGTTGATCCGATGCAGGCCCATTCGGATTATTCGGAGCCGTTAAAGAGTATTTGCGTCGATCGCCAAGGAACACGATATCCGATCGACGATCCGAGCGTACGCGAGTTCGTGCAGAAGGCCGTAGGCAACGAAACCAATCCATTTTGGAAATTCCGTTTGGCCCACGATGCGTTCGTCCAGTTTGTGACCTATGCCGAGCCGCCGGACGAGTCGGTTGTTGGCGTGCTTCGGACGGGCAAGGGGGTTTGCCGTAACTTTTCGGATGTGCTGGTGACCTTCGGACGGAGCATGGGGGTGCCGACACTGGACGCTTGGGCGCCGCATCACAACATTTGTAGCGTGTGGGTGTCCGGGGCGGGCTGGGTGTTCGTCGAGCCGACCGCCAATAACACCAACCGCGGCAAAAACCTGTGGGACAAGACCTGCTGGTCGGCCGGTCTGCCGCGGGATCTGTTGAACACGGGCGTGGCGGGGCCGTCGCTGTTCGGCGATCTGCTTATCGACGGCGCGCCGTATGTACCGGCCTGGCACTGCCGCATCCCGAAGGACCTGACGGGCTTTCGGCACGCGGCGGATTGGGCGACCAAGGGGGCGGCTGATGGGGGTAACAGCAATCCCTTCTTCCCCGCCCTTCTGCGGGCCAGGGTGTCCGACGACAAGGTCGTCGCCGGGTGGATGGCCGCGGCGGACCTGGAGGCCGATAGCATCGAGTATGTGGTGGAGGCCAAAGGGGAGAACGGGCAATATCAGGAGGTTGGACGCACGAAGGAGCAGCAGTTCGAATTCAAACCCGAGGGAAAGCCCGTTGCGGTTCGCGTCACGGCCCTGGATGGGCACCACGGAGTCGACGGGCCGAAGGAAGAAACTGCTATTCCACAGTAGTAATATCCTGTAGCCAAGAGAAGGACCATGACCTCACGCGAGCGAATCCTGGCGGCGATCCAGCATCAGCGACCGGACCGTACGCCGTGCGATTTCTGGGCCGAGCCGCCGAGCTGGAACCGATTGCTGGCGCATGTTGGTTACACG
Organism: Phycisphaerales bacterium; assembly: GCA_003152975.1. Taxonomy (GTDB): domain Bacteria; phylum Planctomycetota; class Phycisphaerae; order Sedimentisphaerales; family Anaerohalosphaeraceae; genus FEN-1350. The sequence continues at coordinate 1,364 of PMBP01000243.1, forward strand.
GATCGCGACCGGCTGCTGGCGGAGCTGGGGGTGGATGTGCGGCACCTGCAGGCCGACGCACCACCTGATCGGGAAATCGGCGACGGGGTGTTTCAGAATTTCTGGGGCGAACGGTTTGTCTTTCGCCCGACGCCGTGGGGGCCCATCCGCGAGGATGGCAAAGGGGCGCTGGCCGGCGAGATCCGATTGGCCAATCTGAAGTCGTTCGACTGGCCGACACCGGATTGCCTCGATCGATCGCGCCTCGTCGAGCAGTGCCGCCGCTATGATGACTACGCGATTCTGTACGGCCTGGCCGATATCTGGCAGCGGCCGGGGCTGGTCCGGGGGTGGGAGGATTTCTTCGTGGACATGGCCCAGCGGCCCGAGTGGGTGCATTTTCTCTGCCGCAAGTTCACCGACTTTTACCTCGAAGACTACACGCGGGCCGCACAGGCCACCGGCGGCCGGATTGACTTATACCTGATCTTCAGCGATGTGGGCAGCCAGCACGGGCCGCTGATCTCGATGAAGATGTTTAGCGAGTTTGTTGCGCCGTATCTGACAGAGTTGATCGACCGCATCCACGAGATCGGCGGGTTGGCGCTCTATCATAGTTGCGGCATGATCCAGCCGTTTATTCCCGAACTGATCGGCCTCGGCGTTGATGTACTGGACCCGATCCAGCCCATCGGCGAAATGATGCAGCCGGAACGGCTCCGCGAAGCGTTCGGCGGACAGATCTGTTTTCACGGCGGCATCGATATGCAACACTTGTTGCCGCATGCAAGCCCCGAAGAAGTTGAGACGGAGGCGCGACGATACTGCCGGGTCCTGGGCGAAAACGGCGGATATATCCTCGGGCCCGCCCATCTTTTTCAGCCCGATGTGCCGCCCGAAAATATCCTGGCCGTCTATCGCGCCGTCCGGTAGCTGTTCCGTCGAGAATGGAATTCGTTGTTTCTCGCCAGTTTTGGCAATATAAAGTCGTATCGGCCATGTTAGTGACGAGGCGACTTGATATCGAGGCCCCGATTCTGGTATTATTGACCCTGTTGCGTGCAGGAGTACAAATTATGCCGTTCAATGGAAAATCCCGGTCTTCAGAAGGAGGTATAGTAAATGGCAAAGGCCCCAAGACTCGGCGGGTGGATGACTCGGTTCAAGCGGTGCATCGACGCTGAAGCCGGCGCAGCGGTATCTGAGAAGGTCATC
>PMBP01000097.1 GCA_003152975.1 Phycisphaerales bacterium
CCGCTTCACAAACGCCGCATAATCCTCCGGCGTATCCACGCCCTGCGGCACCCGCGCCGTCTGCCGCACCAATATCCTCATCCCTAAAAACAACGCCCGCAACTGCTCGAGCTTCTCGATCCGTTCCAACTCGCACACCCCCGTCGCCGCCAGCTTCAGCAGCGCCTCGCGCCGGTACGCGTAAATCCCCACGTGCCTCCGGTACGCCCGCAAATCCCCGCCCACCACCGTCCCCTTCCGGTCCCGGTCAAACGGGATCACCGCCCGCGAAAAATACATCGCCCGCCCCTTCTCATCGACCACCGCCTTGACCACATTCGGGTCGGCGATCATCGCCGGATCAGCCAGCGGCGTAACCAGCGTGGCCATGTCCGCATCGGGATGCTCGTCCAGCAACTCGATCAGCAAATCGATCTGCCCTGGGTCGATCTCCGGCTCGTCGGCCTGCACATTCACCACGATCTCCACCGCCATCCGCCGCACCGCCTCGGCGATCCGGTCGGTCCCGCTCGGGTGGTCGGCCCGGGTCATCACGCACTCGGCCCCGAAGCTCCGGCATGCATCCCGGACAATCTCGGTGTCGGTGGCAATCAGCACCCGCCCCGCCTTCCGGCAACAACACGCCCGCTCCCAAGTGTGCTGAACCAGAAATTTGCCCGTATCTTTGGCGAGAACCTTGCCCCCGAATCGAGTCGACCCGTATCGAGCGGGGATAACGACCGCAGTGTTCACCGAACCATCCTTGTCGTGTAAGTTTGTCTTTGCATTGAACCCACTGCCCCGCTATCTTATGCCCCCCGCCCGCCGGTGTCAATGCCGCCCCCGGATTTTCTCTTACTCGCGTTCCCAAAACGAGTTGTGATCAATCCAACCTGCCGGTATAATCGTTACACGTCGCCCGAAAAATCGAATCCCGGAGACCGCCATGACCCAATCCGTAGCCGACGACTACGCCCGCCAGATCGTCGACTGGCTTCGCAAGGCCGACTGTGCCGTCGCCCTCACCGGCGCCGGCGTCTCCACCGCTTCCGGCATCCCCGACTTTCGCGGCCCCTCCGGCCTGTACTCCAAAATCTCCCAGCGAACCTTCGAACGCGACTTCCTCTTCGAGCACCCCGCCGAATACTATCGCATCGCCGTCGAGCACATCCACCCCCTGGCCGACCGAACCCCCAACGACACCCACCGCCTGCTGGCCGAACTCGAACGCCGGAACATGCTCAACGCCGTCATCACCCAGAACATCGACCGACTCCATCACAAGGCCGGCAGCGAAAATGTCGTCGAGTTCCACGGCGATTGCGCCTCCTTCTACTGCACCGAATGCCAAAAGCCCTACGACCGTGCGGCCGTCGAGGCCAAAATCGCAGCCGAGGTCGTGCCCTATTGCGACTGCAAAGGTCTCATCCGCCCCGGCATTGTCTTCTTCGGCGACACAATCCCCATGCAGGCACTCATCGAGTCCCAGTCGCTCGCCTCCCAGTGCGACCTCTTCATCGCGATGGGCTCCTCGCTCGAGATCAACCCCGCCGCCGGCCTGACTCATGTCGCCAAACAATCCGGCGCCAAAGTCGTCATCGCCAAAGTCGTCATCGCCAACCTCGGCCCCACCCGCCTCGACCACCTCGCCGACCTCCGTTGCGAAATCGACCTCTCCGCCCTCTCCCGTTCGCTCCTGACCCTCCTCAAATCCTAAATCCCTTTACCATTTTCAAATATCCAATTTCCAATTTCAAATTACTTCATCCAATTTTCCGCCATCACCGCAAAATCCGCCAGGTCCACCTTCCCATCCCCATTGACATCCGCCAACCCCGCCGTCGCCGATGTCCCCATTATCCACCGCCCGGACAGATACAGCAAGTCATCCATCCCGACCCCATCCGGACAACTGATATCCCCACCCTGCGAAAACTCCCACGCCAATCGCGGATAATCCACCCCATCGGCACACATCCTCCAGATATCCGCCGTACCATTGGCCGTCTCTCCGACGAAATCCCAACCGGCACTAAGAAATGTGGCCAGCGTCTTCATCAGCGTCGTGGACTTGCCATTGCACACAATCCCAACCAGAGAACCACACAGAACACAATTGCTCCAGCCGGAAGTTTGCGTATCCCAAAAACTCGACAGGATGATACCGCGGTGAATATTCCACACTTCATTGATCCCCACCAGGCCCCCGGCGCACTGATAGCCCCAGACCGAACCGGTCGAGTAACAGTATGAGATCCGGCCATCTCGTGTATTGGTTCCCACCAAACCGCCAATGTAATAGCAATAATAATCCGTGTTTTTTACGGCCGCCTGCGAATAACAATTGGTTATGCTTCCCCAATTCAAACCCGCAAGCCCGCCGATCGAGTCGCCTGATCCGGTGACCGAACGNNCCCCGCCAGACCGCCGACATAGGAGCCGCCGACGACCGAACCCTTAAAAGAACAGACCGCAATGGGATTGGGGGAAAAATTCTTCCCCACCAGCCCGCCGATTTCCCTGCCGGTTGCGGTAACCGAGCCGGTACTGTGGCAATTGGATATCGAACCATAAGAGTTATAACCCACCAGGCTGCCCACAAAGTTGCGGCCGGAAAGCGCAGCATTTTCCACAAGCAGATTGCGGATTTGCCCTCCAAAGGCAAAGGTACCAAACAAACCGACATGATCCATGTCGGGCTGGTTGATGACCGCATTGCGAAGGATATGTCCGGCTCCATCCAAAACGCCGGTAAAGGCCCCCAGATCGCCGATCGGGTAAAGCACAACGCCCGCCAGGTCGATATCGGATGTCAAACGGAATTGTTTATCCAGTATCGCCGAATACCAGCTCAACAGGGCCAAATCCTCCGGCGTCGAAATCCGATAGGGATCGATTGTCGTGCCGCTGCCGCCAAGGGGAATCGCGTCGGCCGGGGGGATGGGAACCCCGGCGGTATTTTGCCAGGCCAAACGGGGATAGTCCAACCCATCGTCGATCACCCATCCATATCCCGCCCAGCCGGCATTCTGAAAGATCGCAAGGGTCTTCATTTGCGAAGTCGAAAGCCCTTTGCTCCCCCCGACATTGCCGCCCTGGGCGCTGGTCTGAAGATCCCAGAAACAGGATTTGGACGCAACATTCCCATTGCTCGCCACGGCCCCCACCAGCCCTCCGGCCTCCGTACCGCTGACAGAACCCGTTGAATAACACCGGTTAATCGCGCCATAATCCGTCCCCACCAGCCCGCCGGCCTGAATTCCGGCAACCGAGCCGGTGGCGTACGAGGCCGTGATCTCGCCGTATTCATTGAGCCCAACCAGGCCCCCGACGCTCCAACTCGAGCCGACGACCGAACCGGTGGCGTACGAGGCCGTGATAGAACCGGAATAGATATACCCCACCAGACCGCCGACATACTGACGCCCGTTTACGGAGATAGTGTCCACGCCGAGGTTCAGGATTCTGCCGTTGGCTCCGAGGTACCCGAACAGGCCAACATAATCGTTATCCGGAAGATTGATTACCGCATTGCCAAGAATATGGCCCTTGCCGTCGAAAACCCCGGTAAAGGGTATCCCTTGATACCCGTTGTTGCCGTTGGTATCCCCAGCGACCGCAGTCAGGTTAATTCCGCCAAAATCAATATCG
>PMBP01000374.1 GCA_003152975.1 Phycisphaerales bacterium
CCAAGGCCGAAAACATGGTTTTGGCCAGTAATACCGGAAATCCATTCATGGGTTATCCTTTCCTTATACCGTAATTCATTTTGCAGCTATCAAACTCAATTTCCCGCAATTGTCAAGCATTTCCTATTCAGGAATCCGCAACTTTCTGTTGGGGGTTCAATAACCGAACGCGGGAATAGCTCCCGGAATAAATCCTGGGGCTTTCACTTTAACGGAATCCGAAGGACCGTCAGCGAATTAGGAGCAAACGACATCCGGAATTTCGGCCCGGCGATCTCGACGGTCTTGGTGGCGGGGGCAACCCGGGTCGAATTGTCCAGCGAATTTTCATCCGTGGGCTTTTCACCGGTCAGGACAATCATCTCCGCCGACTTTTGGATGCTCGCCCCGGCCAGATTGATTTCCGTATCCTGCGGCTTACTATCCACATTGACCACTTTCAGAATGATCTGCTTTGCGGCCTTGTCCTGCGTTGCGCTGGCATAGATCGCCTTCATCGTCGGAGCCGTCATATCGTGGATGAGCTTGTCGTCGAGGAAGCATTTGACCTTGCTGCCCTTGATCTCGACGCGGATATCGTACCACTTGCCGGTCTCGATTTTCCCGCGAACGCCCTCGTCGGACACGCCGCCCATCTCCACGGCGTGCCGCGTGTTGCCCCAGCCGCCGATGTTCCACCAGCTCTTCGATTCGTCGTCGCCGACATTGAACAGGATCAGGAAGCCCTCGTCGCCGCCGATCTTGCGGGCCTTGAGCGAGTAGGTATAGTCCGTCCAGCTCTTGTCGCCGGCGATCGCGCGGACATTTTCCGTAATTGTCTCTTGCTGCAGGGCGCCGTCCTTGACCTGCCACTTGCCGTCGCCGAGCATCTTCCAGCCGTCGGTCCCTTTGGAAAAGTCGCTTTCAAAAAGCGTCTTTCCACCTTTAACGACCTTGATATCCTTGAACTCCGCCTTCGTCAGCCAAGTCCCCACGCCGATGGCTCCGCCTTCGAGCTCGGCGGCGGTCATCGGTGCGTCAACTTCGGTCGGAAGGACCACATCGCCGCGGTAGTTGCTGAAGAGTTTCTGGACATAGTAACTCGGAAGACCGTACACGCGAGAGCTGTCGTAGTTGATCAGGTCGGGGTTCCACTTGCGATGGTTGACATTCACCAGCAGGGGCGCATACGAGGCCATGATCACGATATCCGAGTTGCGTTCCAGCCCCGTCATGAAGGCCGCCTCGCCGATGGCGCCGCGAAGGTTGCCCTGGCCGGTGCCTTGCGTTACGGCATATTCGCCGACGAATATCCTGGGCCCCTTGCGGTCGTAGGTATCGTATTTGTGGGCGTTGAGCATGAAGAATTCCGGATTGTTGTAGTAGTGCTCATCCACGATCGTGGGCATAGACTTGGTCGGATATCCGCCCCAGACATTGGCGATCAACTGGACATCCGGATATTTGGCCTTAATGGCCGCATAGAACAACTCCCACCGCTGGTGGTATTCCGGGCCGCCATTTTCGTTGCCGATCTCCAGGTACTTGAGTCCGAACGGCTTGGGATGGCCGTTCTTGGCCCGAAGCGATCCCCACACGCTATCGACGGGACCATTGGCATACTCGATGGCGTCCAGGGCATCCTGCACCCACTGGCCCATCAGGTCCATCGGGATCACTTCCTTGTGCGACATGCCGACATTGATGCAGAACAACGGCTCGGCGCCGAGGTCCTCGCTCAGTTGCAGGTATTCGTGGTAGCCGACGCCGTGCGTGGCAAAATAGCCCCAGATGTTCCACAGCGGCGTGCGGACGGCCGGATCGCCAATGGTGTTCTTCCAGTGGTTCATGTGGGCCATGTCGTCGCCTTCGACCCAGCAGCCGCCGGGGAATCGCACAAACGCGGGCTTAAGGCCGTTAAGCATCTCGCAGATATCCGGCCGCAGACCATGGTCTTTCCAGGTCTTCTTTGGCATCAGCGACACCATGTCCAGACACAGCGTTCCCTTGCCCTCGGCGAGGATCGACAGCGATGCCTTCGGTTCAGTCGCGGAGGCCGTCAGGTCCAGATCGAACGATTTCCACCGGTCGGTCAGGCCTTCAATTTTCCCTGCCGCGAGGTCCCCACCGTTGGGCTTTTCGATCAAAATGGTCAACGGCCCGCGAAATCCGTCGCCGCTACGCGCCGAAAGCCTCAAGTGGTAGCTCTCGCCCTGTACGACGGCCATGCCCCAGTATCCCTCGTTGCCGATCGTCGTGGCGCCGGCCAGCCGCACCTGAAGACTGCGGCGGTTGTACGGGTTCAGCGGTGTGCGAGTATCGATGGTCATCTCGCTCTTACCGCCGTCGGCATTGGTCAACTTCCAGTACTCGGGCTTTTCCGAATCCTCAAAGGAGCGGTTCCGCACCAGTTCCGGATAGATCCCGCCATCGACCGACAGGTTGATATCCTCGAAGAAAATCCCCCACAGCGTCTTGGAAACCTCGTGCCCGGGCTTGTCGACCTGAACCTGGATCGTCCCCGCCTGCACGCCGGACCCCGCAATCAGGATCATCATTGATAACACAAACAGAATGAACGAAAATCTCGTCGCCGTCATGGTTTGACTCCTGTACCTGGACATCGGGGTTTCTCCAATGGTTTCACATTTACGGTTCATATCATCCCGGATTCAAAAATTTACAGAAGGTGTATTTTAGCCCGAAGAATGGAAATAGAAAGACCTATATGCGTTAAATATTAACCATTTTGCGAACACTCAATCCTCTCCTCGGTACATTGGGATTCCCATCAGTTGTGGAGGACCCCGCATTTTACACAACCGAGACGGTTGTGCTACGGCTGGAGCGGGCGGTGGAATTTGACTTGCCATCGGGTCTTATCCGGATACAATTTGTCTCATGCCAAAAAAAACAAAAAACCCGTCGCCGACCCCGGCCGCCCCCGCGGGCAGGCCCTCGGCCCTCGTCGATACCCGCGTCATCTACTGCGGCGACAACCTCGACCAGCTCGCCAAGCTCCCCGACCATTGCGTGGACCT
>PMBP01000459.1 GCA_003152975.1 Phycisphaerales bacterium
GGTAAAAATTGGTGGAGTGGTTGGCGACGACGGCGCTGAAATTGTTGACGGCCACATTCCGGACCTGTATCTGCTGGGTGAAGTTGGCGAAGTTGGGCATAGCGGCGCGGTTGATGTCGATGGGGGGACTGTACGAGGCGCCGTTGAAATCGTCAAGATCGTCGCACTGGGCCAGACCGGTTTCGCCGGCCTCGGGGCCAAAGGTGGCCGTGCCGGTCACGGGATCAACGATGGGCAGCGAGGCCGTTAGTTCGCGGATTTCCTCGATGAGAAATTCCGCAGTCGATAGGTCGATTCCGGCGGCGTTGGTGCGGGAAAAGGCCCCGGTGCTGGCCACCAGCGCCGCGATGGTCAGGCCGATGATCAGCATGGCGATCATGGCCTCGATGAGGGTGAAGCCGCCGCGGGCGGCGGTATTCGTTCGATTTATCTGGTTCATAGCCAACCTTTCGATTATCGTCCGCTGGCCAGGCTGGACATCTTGAAGATGGGCAGNNTCGATCATGGAGGTGACGGTCTTGATGATGGTCTTGAGTTCACGACCGTAGAACTCGGCAATATCGCTGAGGACCTCGCCAAGCGTTCCGGATTCCTCGCCGCTACCGATCATCTGGACGACGCCGCCGGGCATCAGGTCGAATTCATATAAGCTGGGGGCGATCTTCTTGCCCTGGCGGACGGCCTCGTGGACGCCTCGCCACATCCGCTCATAGAGCATGTTGCCGCTGATCTGGGCGGTGATGGNNGGCGGTATAGCATGTTGCCCGAAATGTCCGCGGTGATGGCCAGGACGTCCAGCATCGGCACGCCGGCGTTGACCAGCACGCCCATGGTGTGCAGGCTGCGGGTGATGTAGAGGTTGCGGCAGAGGGTCTTGATCAAGGGGATCTTGAGCTTGGCGCGGTCCCACCAATCCCGGCCGATACTCGTATGGTGGATAAAATACCAGATTCCGCCGGCGGCGAGAATGACGGCGGGGAAGAACAGGAACCAGTAGCCGCGCATAAAGGCGCTGATGGCCATGATGACCTTGGTGGGCGCCGGCAGCAGGTGTTCCTTGCCCTTGAAAACCAGCAGGAAACGCGGCAGTACGAAGACCAGCAGGAAGGTCGTGGAGGAGATGGCCATCACGAACAGGATGATGGGATAGACCATCGCGCTGATGACCTGGGAGCGGGTCTCGGCCTCCTGGTCGAGGTATTCGACCAGCCGCTGGAGCATGGAGCTCAGAGATCCGGAGATTTCGGCGGCGGCGATCATGTTGATGTAGAGGTTGCTGAAAAGGTCGTCATGTTCGCCGAGGGCCTGCGAGAAGCTCTGGCCGGCCTCGATGCGGTCCTTGATGTCCATCAGGACGGCGCGGAATTTTCGCTTTTTGACCTGCTGAGCGATCGAATCGAGGGAATCCTGTAAGCTAATGCCGGCGCGGATCATCACGGCAAGCTGATTGGTGAAATTCAGGATGTCCTTGCGGTTGGGCCCGGATTCGAAGTTCAGGCCGCTGAGTTTTCCGGCCAGCGAGTCGGGATCCGGCTGCGGGGCCGACGGACGAGCGCCGCCGGACCCGGAGGTTGTTTTCGGATGGTTGCTGAGTTGGTTAAGCAGTCCCATGAAGTCCTCGTCGGAATCGTTTCGTTAGTGCGCCGCGGCGGCCAGTTGGCCGTCGGGGGCGAGCAGTTTGTCCATTTTCCCGGGGTTGGTCGATCGCACGACGGCTTCTTCGCGGTCGAGAAAACCTTTGGCGTAGTTATCGGCGATGCTGTGGTCCATCAGTTGCATGCCCATGCGGCGCGAGGTCTCGATGATATTCGGGATTTCATAGATACGGTTTTCCCGGATACAGTTGCGCACCGCCGAGGTGCACAACAGGATCTCGACGCAGGGGACCATGCCGGGCTGATCGACGCGGCGAAACAGGGTCTGGGAGATGACGGCCTGCAGGGTGTTGGAGAGCATGGCGCGGATCTGGTTTTGCTGGGTGGCCGGGTAGATGTCGATGATGCGTTCGACCGTCTGCGAGGCGTTGACCGTGTGCAGGGTGGAGAAGACCAGGTGGCCGGTTTCGGCGGCGGTGATCGTCGAGCTGGTGGTTTCCAGATCGCGCATTTCGCCGACCATGATAATGTCGGGGTCCTGCCGCAGGACATGTTTGAGGCCGGAGGCGAAGTCGGGACAGTCCGAGCCGATCTCGCGCTGTTCGATCATCGAGTTGTTGTTCTGCAGGAGATACTCGATGGGGTCTTCGAGGGTGATGATGCGCTTTTTGTATTTCTGGTTGATCAGGCCGACCATCGAGGCCAGCGAGGTGCTCTTGCCCGAACCGGTATGGCCGGTGACCAGGACCAGCCCGCGGGGCAGATCGGTCAGCTCTTTGGCGATGTCGGGCAAGTGGAGGTCGTCGATGTTGGGAATCTTGCTGGAGATCACGCGGAAGCTCATGGCGATCGAGTCGCGCTGGATGTGGGTGTTGACGCGGAAGCGGTGGCCGTCGTCGATCATCGTCGAGAAGTCCAGGTCGCGGTGCTGCTCAAAACGCTTATACTTGTCGGGGCCGATCATATCCAGGACGATCTCTTTGGCGTCCTTGTCGGTAATGGGGGGAAGGTCCATCATCAGCAACTCGGTGTTGATCCGCATGATCGGGGGAATGCCGACATTGATGTGGACATCGGAGGCGCCGTTCTGGATGGCGATGGCCAGGATTTTTTTGATGTCGAGGGTCATGAGCTTCTCCGGGGTGTCATTTCGTTGCGTCGGGGCCGGCCGCGGTTTCCTGGCCCAGTTGCAGCATCAGGTTTTTGGGTTTGGCCGAAGCGGTCTGGGGGGCCGAGGCCCCCGCAGAATCGGGCTTGGACGACGACTTGCGGACGGGGGGTTTTCGCCGGGACTCGGCTTTTTGCCTTGGTTTGGTGTCGGCGACGCTGAGGGCGACGGTGGTCGCCGCGGTGACTTCGGGGGCGACTTTGGCGGTGTCGTCGGCGGCATGATCGGCCTCGGTGACGCGGAGGATTTCCTCCAGCGTGGTCACGCCGTGTTTGACCTTCTTGACCCCGTCCTGAAAGAGGGAGTCCTGGCCGCTTTCGCGGAAGGCCTTGCGCATGCTGTTGACCGAGGAGTCGAGGTTGATGATGTCGCGAAAGCGGTCGTCGATGATCAGCAGCTCGAAGATGCCGGCCCGGCCGGCAAAACCGCTGCCCCGGCAGGCGTCGCAGCCGCGGCCATGCATCATTTCGCCCGGACGGATGCCGGCGTCCTCGGCATACTTCATCATGTTCTCGGGTATTTTGTAGGGTTCCTTGCACTTCGAACAGATCCGCCGGACCAGCCGCTGGGCCAGGATACCGTTCAGCGAGGCGGCGATCAGGTAGGGCTCGATGCCGATGTTGACCAGTCGCGAGACGCTGCTGGGAGCATCGTTGGTGTGCAGGGTCGAGAGGACCAGGTGGCCGGTCAGGGCCGCCTGCACCGCGATACGGGCGGTCTCGGCGTCGCGGATTTCNNTCGCCGATCATGATGATGTCGGGGTCCTGTCGCAGCAAGCTGCGCAAGGCGGCCGAAAAGGTCAGGCCGACCCGTTCGTTGACATGCACCTGATTGCAGAATTCCAGCTCATATTCGACGGGATCTTCGACGGTGCTGATGTTGCTCTGGTCGGATTTCATTTCGCCCAGGGCCGAGTACAATGTCGTGCTTTTGCCCGAACCGGTGGGCCCGGTGACCAGCAGAATGCCGTGGGGCAACGCGATCTGTTCGCGGAACTGCTGGCTGACATTGGATTCCATGCCGGACTGGTCGAGGCCCCGGAGGATCGAGGAGCTGTCCAGGAGCCGCACGACGACCTTTTCGCCGTGGCTGGTGGGCAGGATCGAGACGCGCAGGTCGATGGCGCGGCCGCCCATGCGGACGGCGATCTTGCCATCCTGGGGAACGCGCCGCTCGGAAATGTCGAGATTGGACATGATCTTCACGCGCGAGACGAGGGCCGGGTGCATCTTGTAGGAGACCTGCCGCATGTCGAAGAGCATGCCGTCGATCCGGTAGCGGATCTTGGTGTGTTTTTCCTTGGGCTCGATATGAATGTCGCTGGCGCCCTCGCGGAGGGCGTTGGTCAGCAGGAAATTGACATACTTGATGACGGGCGATTCGCCGGCGGTTTTTTCGAGGTCGCCGAGATCCTCCTCGAGCTCCTGGACGACTTCGACCTCGTCCAGATCGTTCATCATGTCATCCACATCGTAGTCGAGCCGGGAGTCGTCGAACTTGTTGGAGACCGCCTCGATGTCGGCGTCGGTGCAGACCACGACGCGGACCTGCAGGTTGGTCTGTCGCTTGACGTCGTCAAAGGCGAAGACATTGGCCGGCCGGCTGGTGGCCACCACCAGCGTGCCATCGCTGAGGGCGATGGGCATGACATGGTTGGTCTTGATGTAGTCCGGGGACAACTTGTCGAAGGCGGCGCGATCGACCTGCTCGGGGGCAATCTCGCGGAATTCGAAACCGTACAGCCCCGCCTTGGCCTGCAGGATATCCTCGGGCAAAACGCCGACGGCCCGGATGAGCTTATCGACATCGCAGCCGCCCTTCTTCTGCTCTTCCTGGCGGATCTGGTCGAACTGGGCCGCCGTCAGCTTGCTCATCTCGAGCAGGACATCGGCGATATCGCGGATATGGGCGGTCTCATTGATCTGCGGGGAATAGAGATTGCACAGGCCCGGGGCCAGCTCGCCGCCGGCCGTGCTGTGGAGTTCCACCAGCGACCCGGTATCGGACAGGGCCACCGATGAAACGGTTTTTTTGATACGGGATCCAAATAGTTTCATGGGGCCATCTTCAATTGAATGGGAACGCCGTTATTGGTCAACTCGACGCAGTCTTCGGTGATCTTCGTGACCAGGAAACCCTCCACCGTCTGGCCGACATTCAGCAGCTTGTCGTTGATCATGCAGCAACTGCCCTGGGCGGAGTTCATGATGCTCAACAACTGCAGCTTGCCGGCCAGCCGCTTGATCTCCTCCCGGCGCACGCTTTCCAGGTCGGCGGCGGCGGGAGCGGGCGGCTCGGCGACGCCGAGCACCAGGTCGCGCCGGAAGGGATTCTTCTTCAGTTCGGTGACATTGACCTGATCGACCGCGGAAATCTGCGAGAAGCGGCCGACGATATCTTCGACCTTGGCTTTGTCGAAAATATCCTTGATTCCCGTCAGTTCCGCCATGGCCTTGGCAATCTTCTCCTCTTCGGGATTCGGGGCGGCGTTGGCCGAACCGGGCGAGGTCTTCTTGATCATGAACCACACGCACAGGGCCCCGACCGCGAACAGGGCGATCAGGACCAGGGTACTTTGCTTGGTGTTTTTGCCGTGCTCGGTCGGAACCAGGAAGTCCTCTTCGCGGCTGACCTGGCCGTCGGGACTGGTCTGGTCAACCGGTTGGGCCGGCTGCTCGGCAGGGGCCGCCGCATTTTTGTTCCGCTCATCTTTGAGAAAAGACAACATATCGATCTCCCTGGCTTGGACGAATTTAGGCGCCGCTATTCTGGAAGAAGACGCTGACGACGAATCGGGCCTCCGTGTGACCCTCGAATTTGTTCTTTTTCTTGAGGGACAATTCGCGGATCTTGGTGATGCGGTCCAGCTTTTCCAGCTCGAGCAAAAAGGCGTAGTAGGATTGGAAGTTGCCTTCCAGCTCCATCTCGAGGGGTTGTTCGATGTAGCCGCGGTTGTCCTTGTTCTTCTGGGTGCGGATGGCCTTGGGGACCAGATTCTGCTTTTGGGCGATGACGGTGATGTCGGTCAGGACATTGTCGATCTCGCTGGTGGGAGGCAGTTTGCTTTCGAAGGTCTTGATGGCCTCCTCGACCTTTTGGAGCTGCTTGTTGAGGTCCACAGCCGCCGCGGTGGCCCGCTGGAGCTCAGACAGCTTGGACTGTTTCTGCGTGACCTTGGCCCGCTGATCGGTCAGGTGTTTGTTGGCGGGCTTGATCATGTAGGCGTACGAGACATACGCCAGGGCGACCAGCAGGATGAAGAACAACGCTTTTCGTGAACTGCTCGACATAGATATTCCTTTCGAACGATCGGGACCTCGACGGGGCCCTTACTGGTTGCCGTCTCCGCCGGCCTTGCGGATTTTTTCCACATCCACCTTGCTGAGCTGGACATTGGACTTGAGCTTGGCCTTGAGACGGAATTCCCGAAAGACGGCCTCGTCGATGGTGGTTTCCTTCGATTCGATCAGGTTGACGCTTTCCATCAGAATCGAACTGCCGAGCCGCGCGATATAGCTGGCGACTTCGAGGTCGCTGGGGGCGATGCCCTTAATCTCGACGGTGGTCTCGAAGGGTTTCTTATCGATGATCGGGGCTTCGGGAGCCGCTGCGACGGCGGGCTTGGCCGGTGGGGCTCCGGGCTTGCCCCCAGCGGCCGGGGTCCCGGCCTTCTGCTGGTAGGTGTTGGCGCCGGGCTTGGGAGGCGCCGCTTTGGGAACCGGAAGATCCTTTTCCTCCAGCTTGAGCTCCAGCAGCGAGACTCCCAGCGGCAGGTTGTTGGTCAGGTTGGCCAGGACAATGCTGCGAGGAATCGGTTCGAGCAGCTCGGCGGTCATGACCATGGTTCGCATCATGGACTTGCTCTTGGTCTTGAGCTGCTCGAGCTGGGTGATCTGCTCCTGGGCCTTGGACATTTGCAGGTTCAGAGAGATCAGCTCGGATTCGACGGACTTCTGGCGCATCTTGATAATCGAGAAGGTCACGCCGATGGCGCCCATCAGCGCGCCAAACAGGACCAGGTACAGAAAGTTGGCCCTGCCGGAATCGCGCTGCTGGATATAATCGTTCGGGACAAAATCTATTTTTACCATATCGTTCTCCGGTTTCTCAGGAGGAATGGTTGGTCATGCTCAGGCCGAACGCGGCGGCCCAGTTGATGCGGTTATTGCGACGGTCGATGTGGGCGTCGCTACCGGGTTGTTTTTCGACGGCCGACAAGACGTCCCCCAACTGGGCGGGAATCTGCATGCGGCGGGCCAGGTCGGCGATCTTGGCGCAGATATCCGAATCGACGACCTTGCCGGCCAGGAACATCAGCCGCTGGATCCGCTGGCCGCCGGCGACGGAATCGAAGTACCGCGTGCACGCGTCGATCTCGGCGATCAACCGCTGCACCATTTCACCCTGGCGGAGCTGTTCGAAACCGATGGGGATCGAACGGGCGAACAGCAGGTCTTTCTGGCGGCAGATGACGATGTTGGTGTGGGAATTCTCGATGCTGACCAGGAGGGTAATCGTGTCGCCTTCCTCCTTGCGGCGGCTAAAGAAACCGACAAAGCTGGAGATCATCGCCTCCGGCCACACGCTCATGCCGCAGATTTCCAGGCCGGCGTTTTCATAGATGGCCAGATGCCGAGCAATCTTGACCCGAGGCGTGGCCATGACCAGCACATCCATCTCGGAGCGCGACGAACCGGCCGAATCTAGGGGAACGACCTTCATCATCGCCTCGGCGACCGGGAAGGGAAGCTTGGGGCCGACCTTCTCGCCGGCGGCCTGAGCGATCTTTTTTTCCGGCATCTTCGGCAGTCGGATCTGATCGATAAACACATCCTCGCACGGCAGCGCCGTGATGACGGATTTGCCCTTGAAGCCGCAGGCCTTGACGACTTCGCGAATGGTTCGCACGGCCCACTTCTGCCATTCGGGGCTGCCGGGGGGAATGTCCTGGGGACGATCGACGCCGGCCGAACTGGACAGCAGCACACGCTCTCCGTCGAACCCCAGTTGGGCCATCCGCAGATAGTCACCGCCCAGGTCCACTCCGATTGGAAATGTCCGCTTTGTAAATAATTTCAACATAGTCGATATCCAGATTATCTGCCGGGGGCAATCCGATTCCTTCGGACGCACAAGGGCAGGGTCTCGTCTCCCTCATCGTCGTCAGAACCGGGGATGGGCATTAGATGTCCGTCAACGCAATTACGCCCCGTAATCTCAACAGCCCTACCGATAAAATGTAACATACGAACGCGCCCCATTCCAAATCGCCGCCGTTTGCCGGAAGAACGAGCCCGTCCGATAATCGTGCGGACCGCTGGATTGATTTGCCAAAGAACGGTTGGCGGCCTTCTAAGGGGAAAAGAATCCGGGTCATCCTTCAATTCTGGAAAGATCCGAATCCCCAAAAGCGGAAATTTCCGTGCGAACGGGTGTCCCGCTCAGCAAGGTCCGATAAGTCGGAGGCATAAACAGACACGCTGTAAAGGAAAATGGGCATGATGAACCAACGCTGAAATTCGCGCACAACTATTAATGGAATGGCGATAGCACTCCGGATTATCCGAGCAAGCAACCCGGGCTTGAAGAAACTATCACAGGAGCCGTATCGGGGCGGATTACTCCGCGCGGAGGCGGCGGCTCATGAGGTTGTGGATGGCGGCCTGGACACTCTTGCCCTCGACGACGACGGCGCCGATGGCCTCGGCGATCGGCATTTCCACCCGATACCGCCGGGCCAGTTCCAGCACCGCCGAACAGGTGGCCACGCCCTCAACAACGCCCTGCGTCATCGCCAGCGCCTCCTGCGTGGTCATGCCTTTGCCGATTCGCTCGCCGAAGGTGCGGTTTCGCCCCAGCGGCGAGATGCAGGTGGTGACCAGATCCCCCAGTCCCGACAGGCCATAGAAGGTTGGCTCGCTGGCGCCCATGGCCGCGCCGAGCCGTTTGATCTCCGCCAGCCCGCGGGCCAGCAGCGCCGCCTTGGCGTTGTCGCCGCCGCCGATGCCGTCGATGGTGCCGGCGGCGATGGCGATGACATTTTTCAGCGCGCCGCACAATTCAACGCCGATGATGTCGGCATTGGTATAGACGCGGAAATGTTCGGAGTTGAAAATCTGCTGGATCTGCCGGGCGAGATCCTCGTCGGCGCTGGCGGCGGTGGCCGTGGCGGGCAGGCCCCGCGCGATCTCCTCGGCGATGGTCGGGCCCGACAGGGCCGCATACGAGCGGTCACGGCCGAGCAGGTCGGCCAGGATCTCCGTCGGGCGAAAGAGGGTCTTGTTCTCGATGCCCTTGGTCGCGCTGACGATCGGGACCCCCGGCGGAAGGTGCGGCCGCAGCCGAGTCCAGACGCTTCGCATGAACTGGCACGGCACCGCTGAGACGACCAGATCCATATCGGCCAGCGCCCGGCTGTCATCCGGCTCCAGGACCAGCGTCTCCGGCAGCGTGTAGCCCGGCAGAAAGCGGACATTCTCCCTCCGCTGGGCCATCTGGGCCAGTTGCCCCGCGTCGTGGCCCCACATCCGGACGGAGAGCCCCTTGGCACACAGCATCATGCCGCAGACCGTGCCCATGGCTCCGTCGCCGACGATTGTGATAGTCTGAATCATGGCGGTATTAAACCAGACCTTGCCCCCAATGGCAACGGCCATCCGCGCGAAATCACACCACTTCGATGCTGCGCGGTTTGAAGCGGCGGAGCTGGGCGAGCTGGGCGGGACCGATGCTGGCCTCGATGTGAACGGCGTCGTCGGTGAACTCGCGACGGAGGATTGTCGCCGACGAATGCAGGAAGCTTTGCAGTTTCCCGTCGGCCATGTCGCAAACGACGCGGATAATCGATTGCTTGCGCCGGATGCGGTCCTGCACGGCGGCGATCAGCGTATCCAGGTTCAGTCCCGTGCGGGCCGAGATGCACGCGGCCTGCGGCTGGACGGTCTGTAGCGACTCGAAGATCGACATGTCGCGGATGGCGTCGCACTTGTTGAGCACGACCAGCATGTCCTTTTGTCCACAGCCGATTTCGCCGAGGACCTTGTCCACACTGTCGATCTGGTCGAAAACCTCCGGGTTGGACGCATCGACGACATGCAGCAGCAAGTCGGCGTTCACGGCCTCCTCGAGTGTGGCCTTGAACGACGCCACCAGATGATGCGGCAGGTGGCTGACAAAGCCGACCGTGTCGCTCAGCAGCGCCGGCAGGGCCGAGCCCTCCAGCGTCCACTTGCGGGTCCGCGTGTCCAGCGTGGCAAAGAGCCGGTCCTCGACAAACACATCGGCGCCGGTCAGGGCGTTCATTAGCGTGCTTTTGCCGGCGTTGGTATATCCAACCAGACAGATCTTGAAATATTCCCGTCGCCCGTCGATCTCGCGGAGCTTGCGCTCGTCGATTTCCTCGAGCT
>PMBP01000055.1 GCA_003152975.1 Phycisphaerales bacterium
TGGGATACGGCCTGGAACGGGGAGGTGTCAATATCGACTCTGGCCGCAATAACCGCATCGTGGACAACGCGTTCCGAAATAACCGCTGCGGAGTTCATTTATGGGGGCCGCCCTCCGCCGATTTTATGAAAAAGCCCTGGGGCATCGCCAACCAGCCCGCCTCGGCCGACAATGTCATCGCCGGCAATTCATTCGACGGCGACCGCGTCGTCTTACACTTGCGCGGCGAAAATGAAAACACCGTGTTCGCAAACAACACAACCGCGAATGTTGGCACGGAACTCGAATTACCTAAGGGCATGCAGATCGTCCGCGAGGCAAGCGATAAGGCGGCCTGGAAGCGCCCGCAGTACTCTGTATATGGCCAGACCAAACCGGTGGGAGCCCGCGAGCATCTCGCCGGTCGCCAGAATATCCTGATGACCGAGTGGGGGCCCTATGATTTCACAGGACCCATGGTGTACCCGACTCAACTATCCGGCAGTATAAAGGCCACCTTCAGAGTCCTTGGGCCCGACGGCGAGTTCACGCTGGGCAAGATCACGGGCGATGTGGACATCCTGCCCAGAAACGGACCGCTACCTGCGGTAGTGACGGTCAGATCACCAAATCCCGGCCTGCACGCATTCTCGGCAGAGGTTCTTGTCGGACAGGCAAAACTCGGCGTCAGCGGTACACTGTTGAACGCCCGATGGGAGGTCAAGTACTACCCGTGGGATCCGAAGGAAGACCCCCGCCAGAGCGAGGACAATTGGACAATGATCACCAGTCGTCCGCCCGCCGACACCCAGACGGCGGACCTCATCGACTTCAAGTGGGGCATGGGGGCGCCCAGCCCGAAAGTCGGGCCGGATCACTTCTCGGCCGTCGCGACAACGAGTATCCCGTTGACCGCGGGCAAGTACCGCATTCGCACAATCTCGGATGACGGTATCCGTGTCCGGGTTGATGGAAAGCAGGTGATTGATGACTGGACCTGGCATGTCCCCAAGCCGAATGACGCCGAAATCGAGTTAGCCGATGGCAAGCACGACTTCTGCGTCGAATACTTTGAGATTGATGGATTCGCACAACTCCAGTGGAAGATTGAACCGGTGCGCTAACGGTTCGCAGGAGAAGTCGCGGCGAATCAAGGCGGACATTTCCATTAGCATATGACACGCCGTCAGTCCCGGTCTTGACAAGGAAGACCAGTCATGGATACAATCCCATTTTTTATACCCCTCGGGGCAATTCTACAATGTCCAGCCATTTCGATACTCTCGTTGAAGATATCGGTTAGCCGCCGGGTCATTTGTGATTTTCATATTGGGGCCATCCCACAGCAGTTTTTTGCCGACGCGCATGGCGATGTTCCCTATGAGAGGGGTCTCGGTCAACAGGCCGCTGTGTCTGGTGAAATCGGAGCCGGCCGGGGCACCGCCACGACAGGCATTGACCCACTCGTGATATTGGCCGGGAGAACGGGGCAGGACCTTGGGCGCTTGACCGTAGGCCTTCCGCTTTGTCTCGGGGATTATAAGGTAATTCATCATTGTTCCCTTGTCCCCGACATAGATGGGCGACTGTATGGAACGGCCGGGCTCGAGGTCCTCCGGACGCGGCGGGGTAAATCCGCTGTCGTGCCAGGTGAGTGTTACCGGGGGCATGCCTTCGCGGGCCGGAAATTCGTACTGCACTTTGAAACTACGCGGGTAAACCTCGGGGCCGATTTGTGGGCAGGTCGCTTCAACGCTGACGGGGTACTGCAACTTGAGGGCTTTGAACACCGTCGAGAGGATATGGCAGCCCATATCACCCAACGGGCCGGTCCCGAAGTCCCACCAATCGCGCCAACGCCAGGGGTGGTAGGCCGGATGATACGGCCGCGCAGGCGCCGGACCCAGCCACAGATCCCAGTCGAGTCCTTCGGGAACGGGGGGAGTCTCCGGAGGACGGCCGGCCCCGGCGGGCGGATCCCAGAAGCGAGGACCCAGTACGACATGGACTTGGCGCACCGCGCCGATGGCCCCGTCCAGAATGATCTCCTGCGTCAGACGAGCTTCCTCCGTCGCCTGCCCCTGATTACCCAATTGCGTGGCGACACCGGCCCGGCGCGCGGCCTCGGTAACCTGCCGTGTTTCTCCGACCGTGTAGGCCAGGGGCTTTTCGCAATACACATGCTTTCGTTTGGCAAGCGCCGCCATCGTCACCACCGCATGCGTGTGGTCGGGTGTGGCGACGACGACGGCATCCACATCCTCTCGTTCAAGGAGCTCCCGATAGTCGGCGTAAGCCCTGCAAGCCCTGTATTCCCCGACGCCCTTCTGCTTGGTGTAGTGCTCATCGACCAGACGCCGGGCCGGTTCGCGGCCGCCCAGCTTCTGGTCTTTTCCCTGCATCCAGTCCCACGAGATGTATCCTCCACCCTCGCGATTGACATCACACACAGCCACGACTTGTACCTCACCATTTTGCAGGAAGTTGAACAGGTCCACATGGCCCTGGCCGCCCATGCCGATACAGGCCAAGGTTGTCTTATCGCTTGGCGCTGTTTGCCCTTCGCCACCGAGTACGGCCCGAGGAATAATGGTGAATGCCGCAGTGGCCCCCATTACACCCAGGAACCGGCGGCGAGATAGTCGAGATGCGTTTGACTTATGATCATGTCTCGCTTGGCTCTTGAATCGGTTCATCTTCGAGTCTTCCTTTCTTTCGTAAAGGTCAAGGGCGATTGCTCAGGCAAACCTTAGCCTTGGTTGTTCGGGTAACCGTCAGGTCAATAGGGTACCTTGATCAACTGTCTATGGCTGGGCCTGATTATACGGTAAAGACACGGAACAACCAAGATTTGATTCGATAACATTGGACAATCGTATCCGGCAAACCGTGCATCGAACCCATCGTCAATGGGCG
>PMBP01000278.1 GCA_003152975.1 Phycisphaerales bacterium
GACCTTGCCGAACGCGAGGGCCGCGGACTATCGTCAACCTCAAGGCGCCAGGTCAGTTCAGGTATCGCCGAAATGTCGGAACATAAGCCCCGTATGGGGTACGAGGGAGAAAGCAATGATCGGAAAAACCATCGCCCGCTGGGCTCTGGCCGCCGCGCTCCTGGCCACCGGGGGAACAGCCCGGGCCGGCGACACAATCCGGATCGGTTACTCGGAGGGGCTGTCGGGTAGCTTCGCGCAGGTCGGCGACCAAGGGATCAAGTCGATCCAGTTTGCTATCGATCAGGTAAACTCCAAGGGCGGTGTGTTAGGTAAACAGCTCGAACTGGTCGCCTACGATAACAAGGGACAGCCAGCCGAAGCGCTCATCATGCTGCAAAAGATGGTCGACGACAATATCACGATCATCATGAACTGTGGACCTTCCAATATCGGCGCGGCATTAATTCCGGCCGTCGAAAAGAACAATGCGCGCAACCGGGATCACCGGGTCGTACTCATGAACTGTGGCGCACTGGCGCCGGAACTGACAAACGAACAGTGCAGTTTTTGGCACTTTCGGAGCTCCGGCCATGCCGGCATGCAGGCGGAAGCGATGATCCGCGCGCTGGATCCGTCGATCGGAAAAGTATACCTGATCAATCAGGACTACCTGTTCGGTCAGTCCGCGCACCGCGATCTCAAGATGTTTTTAGCGAAACTCCGCCCGGATGTTCAGATTGTGGGGGAAGATATGATCCCGTTGCAGAAAGTAAAGGATTTTTCGTCCTATGTGGCGAAAATCAAAGCCTCCGGAGCGGATGCGTTGCTGACCGGCGCGTGGGGGCCTGACGTGTCCCTGCTGATCAAGGCCGGCATGGATGCCGGGCTTCCCATCCAGTATCGTACCATGCTTGGCCATTTGGCCGGCACGCCAACCGCAATCGGACCAGGTGGCGACGAAAAGGTGTATTCGGTGCTATCGTTTCACGAGAACATCGGAGCGGAACAGAGCAACCCGAAGATCAACGCACTTGTGGAGTCATTCCGATCCAAGCATGACTTCGACTTCATTTTCGGAGATCGATACGTAGCTGTGATGCTGATCGCCGAGGCGATAAAAAAAGCGGGCTCAGCCGATGCATTGAAAGTGGCTCAGGCGATGGAACAGATCGCTGTTGTCGACGCCGCCGGACAGACAGCCACGATGCGAGCCGAGGATCATCAGATCCAAATGACCTACTACGGCGCCGTGTTCGCCAAGGGAGTCAAATACGACTCCGAACACACCGGCCTTGGCTGGAAGACCACGGCGACGATCAAGGCTTCGGACGTCAACCAGCCGACAACCTGCAAAATGATACGGCCCGCGAACTGATGCGGGCAGCGGCCACGGTACGGCTGAGGCCATCTCAATCCGGGGGCGAACGCGCGGACAGTGCATGCGATCCCGTGGGGTTCATTGCGCCACCCATGCCGCTCCCGCGTCGCCGTTTACAGGAAACTGATGGCGATGACGCGGGGCACCCTCATGTAAGGCCGGACACGTGATAGCGGTCGATCGGCCGGCCTGGATTCGAACGTTAGCTCTTGAACCGGTAGCGTGATAATCTGGATGGCGATCGTATAAAAACCCCGGAATGACACCATTTCAAGAACGCGATTTAAATTCAAGAACGCGATTTAAAGCGGTTGCGCCGCGGACCCGAAATCGCCGCCAGGAGACCGGACCGCCTGGGCCTTGGCCGGCCCAGGCACCCGATGCGCAAAGGTTTCCACCGGCGCGCAAGCGCGTTTCAGGGCTTTGGTTGCGGCTGACTCACACCGATAAAATCGAATGGTTCAGCACCATTTTCCCATTTGTGATGTGTATTGGGTTGGAAAACGATCACATCGTCAGGCTTATAAGCAATTTCCGATGTTGCCGCGCCAGCCGTGTCGACATTGATCAACTTGCCGGTACCTCGAACAACGTACAGGATATAGACCGTACCACCTTCATGCGGCGCGATCTTACCGCCAGGTTCCATGTGACCGGTGTAAACCGTGACGCCCGTGCCCGGCGTGGCGAACATCGCCGCTGAACTGTAACCTTGATTCGGGCCTCCATTGGTGATTGGCACCGGATTGCGGGTAAAGCTTTCCTTCTGCAGCACCATGGGCCGTTTGCCCCGGGCGTTATCCACCACGTAAACGTCCCCCGCCTGGGCCGGCGAAGCGATCGCGCTCAGGCCAAGTACAGCCGCCGCGGTCAATAAGTTCTTCATTGTTTCCTCCATTCGACGTTGTTGCCGGCGAGCCAATCGGATCAACGGACCACCCTTGTACTATGGGAGTGGCCAGGGCGAAAGCAACGGGGCCCGGGTCGCGCGGCGCCTATATCGGCTCCACTTCGTTTCCGGCGAAAGTTGCCCGAGCATCTGCTCGATCTCGCGGCGCCCTTCGCGCGACGGGCCACGCCCATGACCGAACGGTCATGTCGGCGTGGCAAATGCCGTGCAGAAGAGCGATCGCCGCGTTCCCCTCCATCTCGGCGAAGACATCGTCGAGATGGAGGGGCGCCAAATTCTAACGGACGGAGTTATAGACCNNGCGCCCATCGTCACGACAGATATGTGACTCCCTCCAGCATCGCGCCACGCCGCGATGTCGCCAGGCCATTGGTTGTCCCCGCGCGTATATTGCTGGATCGACTCGAAGCCGAATGCATCGGCATCCCTACCGAGCGCACGCAGTTGAGCCGTGATCCTCGATTTGATCTGGACCGCTTCGGTCTGGGTCCGGCCCGAGAACATGAAGCCGTCTCCGATTCTGGCGGCGCGGTCGTACGCGGCCTCGCTGAAACCGCCCAGCCAGATCGG
>PMBP01000144.1 GCA_003152975.1 Phycisphaerales bacterium
ACTCAAGGGAAAGAACGCCACGGTTGCGGGGACGGAAACCAGGACGATCGAGAGCCAAGGCGCCAAATACACCGGCCCCGGAGTTACGGTGGATGGGACTATTGTTACGGGCAATGCTCCCAAGAGTTCACGATTGTTTGGGCAAAAGATCATTGAACTATTGAAAGCACGCNNGCTGAACACATGAGCAAGACAGAGAGGATTATCGTTGGGGTTGTTTTGGGGGTGGTCTGCCCCCTGTTGACCTTTGTGGTGTGCTGGTGGACGGCCGCTACTGTGTCGATGAATGTGCCGGGGATTTCCGAACACCAGATCGCCCTGGCGGCCTTGTCGGGATTGATGGCGGGGATTGTTCTGGACCTGCTGTTTCTCCCGATGTGGATTCGGAGATTTTACACAGCCGGCCGGAGGTGGATGTGGGCTTTCTATGCGGCGCTGTTTTTGTTGGCGGGGGCCATGTTCATGGGAGTGCCCGTCGGCACCTTCGGATTGGGACTTTTGACCGGGGTCTATGCGGGACGCAGGTATCATCACGCCGGGTCGGCGGCGGCGGCGGCCGGTCACGATTTGCGCCGGGTCGCCTTCTTTACGGCGTTGCTGACGGCGGTGACTGCGCTGCCGATCAGCATTCTGGGCCTTAAGGAACAGCTTGTGGTTGATCTTGTGCGAAAGATTCCGGGGATCGAGCCGAGCATCCTGCAGGGGGTCAGCGGCGCGGGGGTGGTTTGCCTGTTTTGCGTCGTTCTGTTCGCGGCGCTATACGGGGGCTCGCTTGCGGCGGGTTGGTGGGCCTATCGGTTGGGGGCGGGGCAGGCGGATAACGATGAATGATTGATCGGCGACGACTTTGACAACACATGAGGAGTGACCATGGATAAGCTGGATGAAATCTCACGCAAACGGAAGAAGGCCCACCAAAAGCTCGTTTCCCTCAAATCGAAGGTTTACGAGTCGTTTCTCCAGATGGAACAGGCCGCCTATACCGACGGAGCACTTCCCAAGAAGACCAAGGAGCTGATCGCTATCGGCATCTCCATCTATACGGACTGCCAGTCCTGTATGCAATGGCATATCGATCAGGCAGCCGCGTGCGGCGCTACGGCTCACGAGATTCTCGAAGCGATTGAAGTCGGCATTGAGATGGGCGCCGGCCGTGTCACCGTCTCGGCTCGATTCGCCCTGGATGTCATGGAGCGGGCGTTTGGCCATGAGAAGTAAGGCGATGAAGTCGTTGGCAACCGAGAGCGAGACAAGAAAATGGGGCGGCGCCATAAACGGCCCGCCCCATACAATTTTCCGAATACCCTGCGTTACTTGGAATGGATCACAATGTTTCCCCCATCCAGATTGTTGCCGGCGGAGAGGAACGGATCGCCAAACAGGTCGGTACCGGGCGCCCAGATATCGATATTGAAATAGTCGCCACTCCCGGATTTGCTTCGGTCCTGAACGGTGACAAAGAACCAATATCCAGCACTACCATGAGCAGCGCGTGCCCAGCCCGCAAACCACGCGTAGGGCGCAGCGACAACCAGGTAGTTGATCGACTCGCTCTTGAGATCGATTGAGCCATCGGTAAACCGAAACTCCAAGTGACCACTTGGTACACCCTTCTGGTACTTGGCTTCAAAGCCGAAGTTGGCCCTTTGAGGATTGACCAACGGATTGGATACAATCCATCCCCCTCCGGTGACAAAACCCCGCTCGGCGGGATTATAGACCACGAAAATGGTCGTATCGGCCCGAGGACCCTGGGGGGTGGATACCGTGGCAGTGGCCGTATAAACGCCGGGTACGAACGAACCGAGCACATCCACCATTCCATCTCCAGTCGTCACCGGAGTCGTTGCGGGTGACCATGGTTGGGCAAGGACCAGCGAGGTCACGATTATGGTAACCGGCACGCCGAGAATCCCAATCGGATTATTCTGCTCATCGACCAATTGCGCATGAATCGGGACTGATGCCGTACCGTTAAGCCCTGTGGCAAAGGGGGAATTGATCGTCAGTGCAACACCCGAATACGAGGCCGTTTCTTCCGGCACGATCACCACATTGTCCACGGCGATCGTCGTTTCGATTAAAACCTCATAATCCGTTTCAAGCTGGAATTCCAATCTCACCTTTCCGTTATAGGAGATGGGAACGGTGATCTGATAATACATAAACAACGCCGGAACCGCTGGATCGACCGGGTATCTCAGTTTTTCGACCTGAACATTCGCCGCAGACTCGCTGGTGTCCATGGTATCGGTTGACCAGTGATAGAAATACTCATATGGATCGACTGCGATCAGCGGCTGTGATGGAGTGTTTGTTTCATCCAGTTGCCACAGGTAAACCTTGAAATGATCCGTTTCGGGGATTCCACCGCCGTCAATCATCGGTTTGAACTGAAAGCGGATGGATTGATCGGCCGTCGTCACATCAAAATCCTGCGATAGGGAACTGACGGGAATGTCAGCATTCACTAATGCAAATCCATCGGGGGATGCATTATCGAAAAAATCGAACGGCCAGAACATGACTCCGGGAGAAGAAAAGGACCACCCCCATAGTCCGGCATCTGGATTCAATGAATCCGGAATCGGATTGGCGGATGCGTCAAATGTTCCGTTGACCAGCGATCCGGCCGACAGAATTGACGGAGGGATCATCAGGCCCAAAAATAACGCCCACCTTAGTGCTTTCATACCTTTCCTTTCATCAAAATATTTGTACGCCTTCACTTCGTACGATGATTCAACTCTCACGGGAAAAATCCAAAACACCCATTTATATCCGATGCCCCCGATATCTTGACCTTTGTATCTTCAGACATCACGGAGAAGTACCCCATTCAATATGGTCGGCACACATGGGATTAAAGGATTAACAATTTACGCACTACCCCGGACGCAGGTGCCCGTCGT